>NZ_JAIWOI010000310.1 GCF_020217005.1 Rheinheimera sp.
ATGATGGCTCTGGCGAAGTCAGAGTCTAATCCATGAAAGGAGATCAAAAATGAAAGAGTTAACCTGTGAACAAGTGAATGAAGTAAGTGGCGGATTTAAACCACCAACAGATGTATGGCCTGGTATGTCAGCGAGATTGGCGTTGACGACTTTTAAAGGTTGGGGTTGGGTTGGTGCTGCATTTAGCGCTGGGTATGCAGCTGGGGAGTTTTTGAACAGAAACACCCCCATTCAGAAAAAGATCGCCAGTTTAATTGACTCCATGTCTCGTTAGTACTAACCAGGGAGATGAGTCGATTGCCATCTCCCTTCTAATGGAGAAGTATTATGAAAAACGTAAAGTCTAAGATGACGGAAAACGAAGTCACAGTTATCCTTTATAGTCTGGCATTTGTAATGTTTTTGCTTTCAATGCATGCAATATCTGCACATGACATATGGGGTTTTTTATCCTATTTAGGGACATCTCTCGTGTTAGCACTTGGGCCAAAAGACCCTGATTTTTACAATTCACGCATCAAAAACTTGAGTGATTTAAACAATGTATCTTATTCAACTGATGCACTAACTGGTGCAATAATAAGCGTTGCTTGCATATTCATGATCGTTGGATTCGTAGGGCGATTGTTTTTTTCATAGAAGATAATTCTTGTTAGTACCATTCGTAAAGCGGAAGTTTTTCTTGCGACTATGGAGTTGTAGAGGTTCAAAATATTCTTGATGAAGAACTGCAATATCGAGTCGAAATTACTAGGAGAATCTCAGTAATCCTCTAATTGAAAAGGTTTTTCCAATTGAGATGTCTAGTGTTGATGGCTTTGTTGCTTCAAAAATAGGGTAAACCTAGCTTGAGTCGTTATAGGTAAATTTACCCGCATTGGTTGTACGGGTTTTATGTTGCTCATTTATGGGGCAGACAATAACAGCGTTGAGAAATGACTGAAATAGGTTGGTTACCGGGCACATTTTATCTGTATTAGCGGAACTAATAGCATGCAAACAATCTTCCAAGCCGAAGCTGCGGAATGTGGGTTAGCCTGCTTGGCTATGGTGGCCGATGCCTACGGTTATAAAACTGATATGACGAGTTTGCGCCAGCGTTATCCTTTGTCGCTTAAAGGTGCCACGTTACAGCAACTGATGCAATTGGCAGATCAGCTTGGTTTAGCCGCAAGGGCTTTGAGACTCGAGCTACACGAATTGTCCCAACTCAGGCTTCCTTGTATTTTGCATTGGCAAATGAGCCACTTTGTTGTGCTGGTTAAAGTCAAAGGTCAGAAAGTTCAAATTCTTGACCCTGCTTTTGGCAAGAGAGATTTGAGTTGTGCTGAGCTCGATCAGTGTTTCACTGGCATTGCACTTGAGTTAAGCCCTACAAGCGCCTTTAAAAAACAAGATCAGAGGCAAAAGCTAAGTATTCGTCAGTTTTGGTCCTCTGCTACTGGTTTATGGTCTGCGTTATTGCGGATCCTGTTGATGTCGCTGGTGCTGCAGTTTTTTATGCTGGTTGCTCCTTACTACATGCAGCTCGTCGTGGATGAAGTATTGGTGAGCAGAGATCTGGATTTGCTTCACGTTCTGGCCATTGCCTTTAGCTTATTGTTGCTGTTGCAAATACTAACTGCCGTCCTGCGAAGTTGGCTGGTACTACATTTAAGTAGCGTATTAAATCTGCAGTTAGCCACTAATCTGTTTCGGCATTTATTGCATTTGCCACTGAGTTTCTTTGAGAAACGCCATATGGGAGATGTAGTCTCTCGTTTTGGTTCTTTGCAGCAACTACGTGAATTACTGACCAATAGTCTGATTGAGGCCCTGATTGATGGCTTGATGGCGTGCACAGTGCTGGTGTTACTTTTCGTTTATCATCCGGTTTTGGCCTCTGTGGTACTTTTTGCAGTCTTGCTTTATGCAGTGCTGAGGTTAGTTTTTTATGCGCCACTGAAGCAATGCACTGAGCAAGGCATCGTCGCACAGGCCAAAGAGCAATCCGGTTTTATGGAAAGTGTCCGTGCTATTCAATGCCTGCAGTTGTTTTCAAAACAAAGTCAAAGGTTAAGTCTGTGGCAGAATCAGTACTCTGAGGCTGTGGATCAGCACTTCAGATTGGGTCGCTGGGAGTTGTCTTTGCAAGCTGCCAATCAGCTTTTGTTTGGTGTTGAACACATAGTGGTGGTTTATCTGGCAGCTTTAGCAGTGATCGACAACAGCTTTAGCGTGGGAATGTTGTTTGCGTTCGCCAGCTACAAAACTCAGTTTACCCAAAGGGCATCGGCTTTTATTGATCATTGGGTTGAATTCCGCATGCTGGATTTGCACTTACAGCGTCTGGCAGATATAGCTCTGACTGACACAGAACCATGCGGAGCCAGTCAACCTTATTTGCAGTTACGAGGTCATATTGAACTCCGCGAGCTGTGTTTTCGTCAGGCAGATCAGGAACCATGGTTATTTCACCAGTTAAATTTTCGCCTTAACCCAGGTGAAAGCGTCGCTATTGTTGGCCCCTCTGGTATAGGAAAAACCAGTTTATTAAAAATAATAGTTGGAATGACAAAGGCGCAACAGGGAAAGGTTCTGGTGGACGGTATGGAGCTAACCAGTTTCGGCTTACAGCATTACCGGGGGCAAATAGCCGCAGTGATGCAAAATGATCAACTGTTGTCTGGAACTGTGATGGACAACATCTGCTTTTTCAGCCCGAAACCTGACTTAGACTACCTGATGTATTGTGCCGAACTGGCTGCGGTGCATCAGGATATAGTGGCTATGCCTATGGGCTACAATACCCTGATAGGCGATATGGGCTCCGCCTTATCCGGCGGGCAAAAACAGCGTCTGTTGATTGCCCGTGCTTTGTACCATAAACCCAAAGTATTGCTGCTTGATGAAGCGACCAGTCATCTGGACTTGTTGCTGGAAGCCAAAGTCAATCAGGCTATTCGCCAATTAAAAATAGGCCGTATTATGGTTGCTCACAGGACTGATACTATTTTAACAGCAGATCGAATCCTGTTATTACGCCAGGGGCAGCTGACCGATATCACGGGCGAGTTCCGCCAATTGCATAATTCGCCCCAGTCATTGAGCCACAGAGAGCCCTGTTAAATCTGGCTGTTTTTAGTGTTCTCATTCGGCCAGTTTTAACAGCAGATCGTGTGGTGTGAGTTGTTGACGTTGCAAAATCAAATCCTGCCCCAATGCAAGCAGTCGTCTTTGAGTCTGAAGTTTAAAGCCGGCATCTGCCAAGGCTTTCAGCTCTTCGGCAACACCCCAGCCAACAGTGCGACGTATCAGCTCGCAACCAGCATAACCTAAAGTATCCTGCCAGATCTGATGCAGGAACCTCTGTTGATAAAGTGCATTCTGAAAACTCTGATCTTTAGTTTCCATTTGCATCAGTTTGCTGAAGACTGTAGAAAACTCCTGCCAGAACAAGTCGATTTGGTTGGACAAATAGTCACGGGTCGATGGTACTTTGGTAGAGTCCTGAGTGATCAGATTTAAAATAAGGCTGGCGATCAAAGTACCGCTATCAAATCCAATCGGGCCGTAACAGCCAAATTCTGCACCTATCACTTTAATTTCTTCATGACTGACTAACAGATTACCGCAGTGCAAATCACCGTGTAACAAAGCCTGAGGTTTGGTGAGAAAGTCCGCTTTAAGTTGAGCGACTTCGGCCTGAAGGGCCTCGTTGACCCACAAGCTACGGACTTCAGGTACTTGTGTAAAACTCAGGCTATTGCGTTCATGATTACAATAAGGATCGGTGAACACCAGATCTTCAGTCACAAGGCAAAGTTCGGGATTATTAAATTGCAATTGCCTGGCTTTTTTAACCGGGCCTGTAAGCGCAAAGTCACTACTGTAAAAGCAAGTCTGTGCCAGATAACGCGCCAATTGAATGCCAAGTTTTGCAGGTTGTTGTCCGACAGTAATTGCAAAGCGCAATACAGAGCAGTCTGCTAAGTCTTCCAGCAATAAAGTTGCAAGTTCGGGGTCATAGTACAGAACCTCGACCAGATACTCTGGACAGATTTTGGCTTGATGTTTTAGTACATCAGCTTCGATTTGTGCTCTGTGCAAACTGACAGGCCAGTATTGAGTGAAACCTGAATGTTCAGGCAAGGCTTGTTTTACTATAAGGCTGGTCCCTCTGTTATTTTTCACTCTGAACACTTGGTTCAGACCATTGGTATCCAGCTGTTCTGCGGTTAACTGACTGTGGTCGCCAAACAAATCACTGTGCTTGTCGGCAAATAATGCGGCGTCTTTCGAGTTTAAGCGCAGGTAAGGCATTGGCGTACAAATCCTCTAATAAGAAAAGGCCATCATCGCAAACCCCTTTGGACTGCACAATGACCTTTTGCCCATAACTTCCGGGCACAAACAGCTATTTAAGGCTGTACTGGCGTAAAACGTAGCAACGCTGCTGTGCGTGCTTTATACAAAGCCAAACCCGACTCATTCAGGCTATAGTTGTCCGTACCCTGCAGAGTTGTCAGAAATTGCTGCTCTATGGATGCATTAAGGCAGGCTTTTTCTGTTGTGGCCATAGGCTTAAAACTCAGACGCAGGCCTTCTGTTTCATATGCACCGGTAAATTGGTTGCAGCCGGCAAAACCACTAACCCGACCATCAGTGCCAAACTGAAGGTAAGGGGTCATGTCCGGCTCTGTCGCGGCTATTGTTTGTCCCATTAGCTCCGTCAGCTTCCAGCGCAAACCTGTGAGTGCAGCTGCTGTTCTGTCTTGTTTCTTGAGCTGGTAGTGCTCAGCCAGCTCACCAGTGATCTGTTGGCCCTGCATGTCCAACTGTATTAACTGATTCTCGCCAACTTTATAGAAAGCCGGTCCATCGTGTTGATCCAGTAAACGAATTACAGAACCTGTTGCATCCCATTCAAAATGGCCTTGTTGCTCAAAAGGTGCGGCATCTTTACCCAGATAAGTGCTACTGAGCTGATAACTATTGTCCATCTTTAGCGTCAATGAAGTCCGGATACCTTCGCAGTCGGCACAAGGCACGACACCTTGATATACACCGGCCCAATCTAAAGAATTAGCGCTGTTGTGACTGCTGTTTGCTGTTGCCACTACTTCTGTTGGCGTTGCTGTTTGTGGCTCTGTTGGAGCTGGTCCGCAGGCGGCCAATATCAGGCAAGCGGTCAGACTGAGGATTATTGGTTTAAGCATCAAAAATCTCCTGTTTTTGGTTGTTCAGGGCGTTTTGCTGAGTTGCACTTTAAAGAGGTGGGGCTTTACCAAAACTGAATTGGCAGAAAAAACCTTGTACCACCCTGTATTCACAACCGCTGGTCACAGTGGGCTGGAGTCATTGACACCAGAGGCTAGACTGGCACTCATCAGCTATCTTGTCCCTAAAGAGTACAACAGAGTGATGAACTTAACCCGAAGCAGTATAAAAAATCCGGCCGCTGTGGTTGTGGTCAGTCTGATCATGGTGTTATTCGGTCTGCTTGCTGTCGCTAAGTTGCCTGTCCAGCTTTTACCTTCAATAGAGCAGCCGCAAATTTTTATCCAAAATGGTTGGCGCGCCGCTGCTCCTGAGGAAATGGAATCAACCATTATTGAGCCTCAGGAGGCCGCACTGCGCACAGTGCCTGGTGTGACTGAAAGCAGCAGTTTTATTGGCGCCGGCTTTGGCTCCATTACCCTTACTTTTGACGTCGGGCAAGACATGCAGCAAGCCATGCTGAATGTGATTAATGCGTTAAATCAGGCACCCCCTCGTCCGAGAGAGGCTGATGAACCAGTGGTATCACTTAATAGTGGTGCTGGCCCTGTCGCTAGTTTGTTGATCCGCAAGCTGGATGAAAATGCCGACGCAGATTTTACTGCTTTGCAACCTGTGATTGATGATGTGGTCTACCCCAGATTAAAAGCCATAGCTGGGGTATCTCAGGTCGATTTAGCCAGTCGCCGGGCTAAAGAATTGCATATCGTATTTGACCCATATCGTCTGGCTGCTTTGGGCTTGTCTGTGGACCAACTGAGTTCACGCATAGGTCGGGCCAGCAATGTCTCTGGTGGTTTTGCTGAAGTGGGGCGGCGGGAATACACAGTGCGTTTTGTTGGCCAGTACAACCCGGCGCAATACGAGCAAATGGTGGTGGCCTATCAGAACGACAGGCCTGTGTATTTGCATGAAGTGGCCGAAGTAAAAATAGATTACGCCGAACAAGCTGGTTTTACTAAACGTAATGGCTACCCGGCCTTTTATATCACGTTGCAGCGAGCTGCAGGTTCGAACACTGTTGAAATTCTTGATGCGCTGAATGAGGAAATCGCCGACTTAAATCAACATGAGCTAAAAAATAAGGGCATTGAGATAGTGCTGAGTTTTGATGCTTCAGTCCATATCAAAAGAGCTATAGAACTGGTCAATGGCAATCTGATTTTGGGGATAGCCTTGGCGCTTGGCATTTTGTATCTATTTTTACGTGGCTGGCAGGCGACCTTGTTGATTGGCCTCACCATTCCGGTTTCTTTGATGATGTCCATTATGGTGCTGGATTTGTTTGGCCGTTCCTTGAATGTCGTGTCTTTGGCCGGGTTGGCTTTTGCTGTGGGCATGGTACTGGATGCCGCCATCATAGTGCAGGAAAATATAGTGCGCTTGTTGCAACAAGGGTTAGCGCTGGAGCAGGCTGTGAAAAAAGGTGCGGCTCAGGTCAGCAGTGCACTGTGGGCCTCAACGGCAACCACTGTCGCTATTTTTGTGCCCGTATTGTTTATGCAAGGGGTCGAAGGGCAGCTGTTTTATGACTTGGCTTTGACTTTGGCTGTGGCTGTGACTGCGTCCTTGCTGGTGGCTTTAACTGTGTTACCTGTGGCCTCTTTGTATTGGTTGAAACCTCAAACAGGCCAACACTCTGTGCTGTTGTTTTGGCAAAAACTGGCAACCAGCATCAGCCGTCTGACGATGAATCGAAAAAGGGCTGTTGCCTGGGTCTGCTTGCTTGTGCCCGGCGCGGCACTGTTTATTGCCTTGCTGCTGCCTAAGGCTGATTTTCTGCCTCAGGCTTCCATTGATACAGTGTTTTCCGGTTTCTCATTACCGCCTGGCGCTAATATGCAGGTATTGGAGCAGGAAATAGGCGATCTGCTGGTCAGCCGCTTACGACCTTATTATCAGGAGAAAAAATATCCGGCTATCAAAGGTTACAACCTGTCGATCAACAGAGGCTTTAACGTGCTTTTTGTCTACGCCGAAGATCCGGACAGCATAGAGGATATGATTAAACTGCTGCGGGAAGAGATCCTGGTCGGCTTGCCGGATACCAATGCCTTTAGTGTACAGGGTTCGTTGTTTAACTTTGGTTTTGGCAGTGGTCGTGAATTAAATCTGGATTTCCAGGGTCCTGATGTGCCGCAACTGATGCAGCAGGCCGCCGCAGCTATGCCAAAAATTGAACAGTTATTACCCGGCGCTACGGTGCGGCCCGTGCCTGATTTAGCTTTGGCTCAGCCTGAACTGCGATTAACGCCGGATGAAAACCGCATAGCACAAAGTGGTGTGGACCGCTTTACTGTGGCCACTATGGTACGAGCTGTCACAGATGGTATATACATCGGCGAATACTTTGACGGTAATGAGCGTATGGACATTATTCTCAAAGGCCAGGGCTGGCAAACTCCGGAACAATTGACGGCGACGCCTTTGTATACGCCGGGCTCAGGCGGTCAGACCTTAGGTCAGTTGAGTGAGCTGAACTACACTACAGGCCCCACCTCCTTGCAGAGAGTTAATGGGCTGAGGACTGTCAGTTTGCAAGTGACTCCTCCTGCCACTATGCCACTGGATGAAGCCATGCAAATTTTGCAACGTGAGCTGATGACACCTTTACGTGATGAAATGCCGGAGCAAATTTCAGTGCAGTTCCGCGGCAATGCCGATCGCTTGTCACACGCCATGACAGAGATGGGAAAAAACTTTGCTGTGGCTGTGTTTATTCTGTTTTTGTTGATGGCCGCTTTGTTTCGTTCTGCCAAAGACAGTGTGCTGGTGGTGCTGACTATGCCTATGGCGATTTTGGGGGGCGTAGTGGCGCTTTGGTTACTGAATCTGGTGACTTTTCAGTCGCTGGATCTGCTGACCATGATAGGTTTTGTTATCTTGTTAGGATTGGTGGTGAATAACGCCATTTTGTTGGTGGATCAATGCAGGCAAAGCCAGCGTGAAGGCGTGGCGCTGGATCAGGCTTTGTATCAGGCCATACTAACAAGGGCCAGACCAATATTTATGAGTACCTTAACCAGTATTTTTGGCATGTTGCCGTTGGTGCTGGTGCCTGGTGTAGGTTCTGAAATATACCGGGGGTTAGCGGCTGTGATTGTCGGCGGTATGACCTTTAGCATGCTATTTAGTCTGGTATTAATTCCGGCTTTATTACGTTTGACTTCTTCAGCCCGCCAAACGGACCGGGCTGGTCTTCCTTTGGAGATCTCTGATGCAACTTCATAAATGGGCTTTGACTGCGGCTTTCTTATGTTCATCTTCCCTTAGCGCGCAAACGCCGCCAGAAAAAGTGGTTAGTGTGGCGCAAGTGCAACAACAGATAATGTTGCCTCATACCATGGTTACAGCCCAGGTACAAAGCCGGTATCAAGCCGATGTCACAGCAGGGGTTGAAGGCCGTTTATTGTGGCTGGCCGAGCCCGGTACACAAATTAAACAGGATGAGGTGATAGCCCGTTTGGATACCACACCATTGCAGCTGCGCGTTGATGAAATGCATGCCCGCATCAGCAGGGCTGATATTCAGTGGCGGCGTTTGCAAAAAGATACGGCCCGTTTGCTGGAATTGAGCAAAAACAACAGTGTGGCCCTGACTCAACTGGATCAGATCAGTGCAGAGAGAGACAGTGCTGAAGCCGAACTGAAATTACTCCAAGCTCAGTTGGCACAGCTGCAGGATCAGATAGACCGAAGTTCAGTCAAAGCGCCTTTCGCCGGAGTGGTGGCGCAGCGTTTTCATCAGTATGGGGAAGATATCAGCAGAACAGACGCTTTAGTAAGGCTGGTCAATTTGAATGATTTGGAAGTTGTGGTATTTGCACCGCTGAAATACGCCGCTTTTTTGCAGCAAAATCAATTGTTGCAGGTATTTCATAGTGGTGGTGAAAGTCAGTTGCCTGTGCGCAACCTGATCCCTGTGTCAGACATGCGTTCACAAACCTTTGAAGCCAGAATCAAAGTGCCAGAGCAGTTGCTGGCTAACTTCCAGGTTGGGCAGCTCGTCTCCGTTGCTGTGCCAACAGCCATTGCTCGTCAGCAACTTTTAGTACCTCGGGATGCCGTTGTGGTCAAAAGTGAAGGTCAGTTTGTTTTTGTGGTAGATAAAGAACAGAAAGCACAGCAAAAAGCTGTGCAGTTAGGTCAGGGCATGGGCGCACTTATCGCTGTGGATGCAGACTTAACAGCTGGAGAACAGATAGTGATACGTGGTGGCGACACCTTGACCCAGGGCGACAAGGTTAAGGTGCTGACCGACAAAGAGTTCCCGGTAAAAACTTAAGGCGTTTTGGCTGGAGTGTTGTCCTGCCAGGCCGCGGTTCCCCAAAGTGGAACGCTGGTCAGCGAGTGTTTATAGCTGCCAGTGCTTTCTTTGGTCGAGTAAGATAAATACAACAAAGTCTGGCTGCTGCTATCCAGAATACGGCGGATTTTTAAGTGCTTAAATAATATGCTTTTTGAGGTACTGAATATCACTTCGCCGTTTTTAGAACGATCGATGTCTTTTAGCATAGCTGTGGTGATTTCCCCGGTTTGACGGCAGGCAATGGACATATCAGAGGGATCGGCAAAATCCAGATTGGCTTCCACGTGACTAATATGGCAAGTCACACCTGGAATTTTTGGGTCGTTAAAGGTTTGAATTTTAATGTCTTTGGTGGTGAATAAACCTAAACTGACATCAGCGACTTCTTTATCAGAACAAGCTACAAGACCAAAAGCGGTAACAATCAAAAGC
>NZ_JAIWOI010000311.1 GCF_020217005.1 Rheinheimera sp.
CATTTTTTCATTGTGCAGTCATCCTTTTAATTGTTCTAAATCTAATACCCAAAGTAATTGATGTTGCAGCGCGACGACAAGTGAGCGATACCCCAGGAGCATAGTAGTCCTATGTGTAATTGGATTGAAGCGAGAACTCGCAGCTCATACCAATCATCACATGCCACAAACTACTGGGACGAGTAGCGCAGTCAACAAAGCTGCAGCTTCAAGTACGCAGGGTAAAACAAAACGGAGCTATATAGCTCCGTTTTGTTTTTTGCTTAGTGACCAGCGTGGCCGTCTAAACCATGCACATGGCCATGCGCCAGTTCTTCGTCCGTAGCATCGCGGACTAAAACCACTTCCACATCAAAAGTCAGATCAATGCCTGACAGAGGGTGGTTACCATCTACTACAACTTCATCTTCTGTGACATCTAATACAATGACAGATTGCTCACGGCCGTCCGGACCAGCAGCGCGGAAGCGCATGCCAACCTGAACGTCCATGCCTTCGAATAAGTTGCGTGGTACCGCCTGAGTTAACTCATCATGACGATCGCCATAGGCTTCTGCCGCAGGAACTTCGGCTTTGAATTTATCACCTACGGTCTTACCTAATAAAGCCTGCTCTAAACCGTGAATTAAAGCGCCTGTGCCAAAAATAAACACCAGCGGTTCTCCGCCAGCTGAACTATCTAATTCGTTGCCTGCTTTGTCAGCCACAGTGTAATGAATGGCGACTACTTTTTCTGCTTGTATGCTCATGCAAACCTCAGTTACGCGAGTGAATAGGGCAAAGGTGATATGACTAAAACCGATGCATCCGAAGTTGCTAATCGCAGTGGATCAGCTGGGTTAATATCGTTCGGTAATACCGCCAACACCCAAAGTTGCCCCTGAATATTCACCGCATTAATGACCTGGCCAACCCGGCGCCAGTTTTCCGACCATTGTACTTCAATATCCGTACCACTGGCCGGAGTTTCCTCAGTTTGTCCTTTGAGGATATAAGCTGCCCTTTTATTTTTACCCAGATATTTCATTCGGGCCACAGTTTCCTGCCCGATGTAACAACCTTTGGTAAAACTAATGGCGTTGATACTTTGTAGATTCAGCATTTGTGGCACATATTCGCCAATCACAGCCTGCTCAAGATAGGAAAAACCTTGCTGAATATGTTGAGCTAACCACAAGGTTGGAGCCGCAAGCTGGCTGCTTTGTTCCGTCAATAATCGCTTCGCATGAGCAAAATCAATCACTAATAAATAATGCTCATCGGCCAAACGCAACAATTTTCCGCCAGCCACAGGGCTCAACTGACCGGTCGCTGTGGGTTGGTCGTAGCCCAATCGCTGCAGCAGAGCTGCGGTGCCTGCGCCACTGATACCCAAAATAGCCAGACTGTCATGCCCGGATTCAAAACTGACTTTGGAAAATACGCCAAACTTTTTCAATTGGGTGGCTGAGGCTTGCAGTTCGTCACGAAAGCCTATGTACCAAAGAGCATCGCCTTCAGCACAGAGATAAAACTGGCCCCACATTTTGCCTTTTGCATCGCAATGCGCGCCACGCAGAAAATTGTCGGCAGTCAGTGAATTCAGGTCTGCTGTGACCTGACCCTGCAGGTATTTGCGGTTATCTGGTCCTGCAATAATCAGGCTTTCGAAGCCAGGTAAAGGACTGATAAAGGCGCCTTGTATCGACGTAGATAAAGAAGCGAGTTGGTCTGCACTGATCCAGGATGCTTGCATAAGGGTAAGTCTCTTAAAATACTAAGTCGATCATTGGGGGATTTGGTCAAAAGCTCAACCCCTGGATGGTTTTTTTGTTAGAATCTGGCCACTATCGAAGCTGTTCGCACTGCTGCAGCCTCAAGAACGAGAGGTAAAAATGAAAGAACTAATGGGTAAACCCCGCCTGCGTTGGGCTTGCCGTCGTGGCATGCTGGAGCTGGACGTGTTGTTGGCACCTTTTGTCGAGGAAGGTTATGACGCCTTAACTGAGGCGCAAAAATATACCTTTGAAGCCTTGTTGGCCTGTGATGATCCTGATTTATTCGCCTGGTTTATGGGCCATGGCCAATCCGCAGATGCAGAGCTGCAAGCTATGGTGAACATCATTGTCAACAGAGTACGAGTATAACCTTAGCTTTGTTCCATCCCGCATGCGCCGGTTCGTTTATCTGGCGCAAAGTTTGTTTATTCTGCTTATTTTTCTGTTGCAGCCTTTTTATGCTTTGTGGTGGATGTTGTTGTGGCCTTGGTTGTTTTTCTGTTTTTATCAACTGCTGCGGCAATGGCAAGAGCCAGTCAAAGCCAGATTATTGTTTTTAGGCGAAAAGGGCGAAATGCAGTGGTGGCAGGATGAACTGCCTGCCGGACAGTTGTTGGCCGATTCTTTAGTGTCTCAGTTGGGTATATGGCTGCGCTGGCAGGACACAGAGCAACGACCTCAGCAGTTATGGCTCTACAGGGACAACTTATCTGAAGAACATTTTCGTAGTCTGGCACGAGTGTGCCAGACGGTGAAATGGCAGCAACAGCCAGGTTCAGCGAACCGGAGTTAAAATGGTTGGAGTGGGCTGCGCCAACTGCTCCGGATAATCCAGATTATAGTGCAGGCCCCGGCTTTCTTTACGCGCCATAGCGCTGCGAATAATCAGTTCAGCCACCATAGTTAAATTACGTAATTCCAGAAGGTTATTACTGACGCGGAAGTTACGGTAATAGTCCTGAATTTCACGTTGTAACAATTCCACTCTGTGCAAAGCACGTTCCAGCCGCTTTTCGGTGCGGACTATGCCAACATAGTCCCACATAAACAGGCGCAATTCATGCCAGTTGTGAGTAATCACTACTTCTTCATCCGAGTCAATAACACGGCTTTCATCCCAGCAAGGCAGTTCTGTGACTAAGCGGGTCGAGTCCAGTTGAAGTTTAATATGCCGTGCTGCGGCTTGAGCAAAGACCACACATTCCAACAGAGAGTTACTCGCCATTCGATTAGCGCCGTGCAATCCGGTGTAGGCCACTTCTCCTACAGCATACAGATTATCAATATCGGTTTGGCCATTCAGGTTGGTCATTACACCACCGCAGGTGTAATGCGCTGCCGGCACTACAGGAATAGGCTGTTTGGTGATATCGATGCCGACACTTAAACATTTGGCGTAAATAGTCGGGAAATGCTCAATGATAAAGTCTTTTGGTTTGTGGCTGATATCCAGGTATACACAGTGAGCACCTAACTTCTTCATTTCATAGTCGATGGCACGCGCCACTATGTCTCGTGGTGCTAATTCAGCCCTTTCATCAAAATCCGGCATAAATCGGCTGCCGTCAGGTCGCTTTAAATAAGCGCCCTCACCCCGCATGGCTTCGGTGATCAGATAATTCTGCGCTTCAGGATGATACAAGCTAGTGGGGTGGAATTGATTAAATTCCATATTGGCTACACTACAACCGGCACGCCATGCCATAGCTATACCATCACCGCTGGCGACGTCGGGGTTGCTGGTATACAAATACACTTTACTGGCACCGCCTGTTGCCAGAGCCACACATTTAGCCCCTATGACCTCCACATGCTCCTCGTCTCGGTTCCAGACATAAGCACCGTGGCATTTTTGTTCTGCTAATCCGAGTTTTTTTGACGTGATCAAATCAATAGCGTTGTAGTTTTCCAGCAACTGAATATTGGGGTGGCCTTTAACTTGCTCAACCAGTGTGATTTGTACTGCTCTGCCAGTCGCGTCAGCAGCGTGCAAAATACGTCTGTGGCTATGGCCACCTTCGCGGGTCAGGTGGTATTTCAGGACACCGTCTTCATCTTTGTATTGATCAAAAGGCACACCCTGAGCTATTAACCATTCCATCGCATCTTTGGCGTGCTCAGCGGTAAATTGCACCGCGGCGGCTTCACACAGACCTGCGCCAGCTATTAAAGTGTCATTAACATGAGAAGCTATGCTGTCGTTTTCATCAAAAACCGCTGCTATGCCACCTTGTGCGTACAGGGTCGAACCTTCACGTAACGGGCCCTTACTCAGCACTATTACTTTGGCACTGTCGGCCAGATGCAAAGCCAGCGATAAACCCGCAGCGCCGCTGCCGATAATTAATACGTCACAAAGATGTTTTTTTTGTTGTTGCATGGGATACACTTATTCAGTCAAAAACACATAAATGTCTGTAATTTGGGTCTTTATACCAAGGTAATTGAAGTGGCAGTGCGGCGACAAGCGCACGGGACCCCATGAACATAGTGAAGCTATGTGATTGGGGCGAGTATACGCAGACAACAAAACTGCGGCTTCAAGAACCAAGGTATATACGCTACTTTTCGGCAACCGGCCGTTCGATTTGCGGCAAATTGTAACTTTTTTTACTTATTCGCAGAACTATTCATATAGCTTCCGGTCATAAGGGTACGCTTGACGAGCGCCAGTTGCAAAAAGAAAGTAGTATTTAGCATTAGGGGAAAGGCTCGGATGAGCGAGCAAGAATTGGATTGGCAGATTGTCCAGCGGGTACAACAAGGGGATAAAGCGGCGTTTAATCTGCTGGTTAGAAAATACCAGCATAGAATTGCGAACTTAATCTCACGTTATGTCTCTAACCATGGCGATGTGGCGGATGTAGCTCAGGAAGCCTTTATTAAAGCTTACCGTGCTATTCCCGGCTTTCGCGGTGAGAGCGCATTTTATACCTGGTTATACCGGATAGCTGTGAACAGCGCTAAAAATTACCTGGTAGCGACAGGACGCAAACCACCATCTACCGACGTAGATGCGGACGATGCTGAGTTTTATGACGGCAGCGATGCGTTAAAAGAGCAGGACTCTCCGGAAAAACTCTTGTTATCCGAAGAAATCCGGCATGTAGTGTTCGATACCATTGAAAAATTGCCAGACGAATTACGCACGGCTATAACATTGCGTGAATTGGATGGTTTAAGTTACGAAGAGATTGCGGAAGTGATGGGTTGTCCTATAGGGACGGTCAGAAGCCGGATTTTCCGTGCACGTGAAGCTATTGATGCGCAGTTAAAACCGCTCATTGGTTGAACCTCTACTAAACAGGAATCGGTATGTTGTCAGAAAAATCAGATTGGCTCTCGGCTGCTAGTGATAACCAAGCTATAAGCCCTGAACAATTAGACAGTTTACTGCAGGACGCTGAATTACAGCGGAGCTTTGCGCGTTATCATTTGATTGGTGCTGCCATTCGAAATGAATTACCGGCTCAACTGGATATGCAGTTTGCAGATAACTTTGCCAGCCTGTTGGATCAGGAACCAGCTTATCAGTTAGAAGCCAGTGCTGCAGCGCAAAGACAAGATACACCAGTGTCATTCTGGAAAAAACTGGGTGAAGCCGCCAATACAGGTTGGTTTAAAACTGGTTTTCAAGGTGCAGTGGCGGCCAGCGTGGCGTTAATTGCCGTGTTAGGTGTGCAACAGTTCCAGGGTACTGGTCAGGATGCAGACCTGAACTCACCTCTGCCTGTATTGCAAACTCAGCCAGTAGCTGGCTTTGCGACACCTGTGAGTTTAAGTCAGACCTCTGTTGATTCCCGTTTTGAACAGGAACAACGGCAGGCTATGTTGGAACAACAAAAACGTTTGCAGCAATTGTTGCAAGCACATCGTCAGCAGATCAGAGTGATGGAAACTGCTCAGCAGAACACTCCGCAAGCTCCAGCTGAGAAACCAATACAAGAGCATTAAATATGGGTTGGAAAGGCTTAAGTAGTGCCTTGATCATCTTGTTTTACTCCAACCTGAGCTTCGCTGAAGTCTCGGGTTGGGAGTGGTTTGAGCGAAGCCAAAGCTCAGTGCGCCAATATAACTTCGAAGCTTCTTTTGTTGTCATTAAACCCAACCAGGTTGATAGTTATCGCTGGCTGCATGGTGTTCAGGATCATTCTGAAATAGAGCAATTGATGCCATTGGAACAAAGTGGTGTCGAAATCCTGCGTCGTGATCAGATGGTGTATTACATAGCGCCAGAAAAAACGCCTTTAGCAACCAATAGCAGCACCATCAAAGAGCTCCCCGCTTTATTGTATCGGGATATAGAGTCTATCAAAACTTTGTATGACGCCGTGCCAGGTGGTTCTGCCCAACTCTCTGGCCGTCCCGCTCAGTTATTGCGTCTGACACCGCTACAGAATGACAGGCCAGGTTACTGGATGTGGTTAGACAGTCAAACCGGTTTCCCGCTAAAAATTGATACTCTAACAATACAGAATGAAGTGCTGGAGCGTTGGGTAGTGACACACATATTACCTCACACCACCTTGCCTGAAGCTTTAAGTGTTGCCGCCAATGCGGACTTACCTAAGGCCGCGGAAAAACTACCCACAGTGAGTTTGCCGGAGAGCCCGTTGGAGTTGTCCTGGTTGCCTGGTGGTTATCAGCAAGTGCCTGTAGCTGCAGCTATGGTGCCACAGCAAGTGTTGGAACAATGGCTGTTGTCGGATGGTTTGCACCAGGTGTCTGTATTTGTCCAGCCAGGAGCCAGCTTACCAGCTCAGGCATTTCGTGATGGCGCCACTACTATTTTTGTGATGCCGAAGAATCAGTTTGATGTCACAGTGATAGGCCCGGTGTCTATTGAAAGTGCGCGGCAAATTGCTGAGTCGGTACGTTAAATGCTGGAAGAAATTGCCACTGTGATGAAAAGCCAGAGCGATGGTGTCTGGCTAAAAACTCAAAGTGTCAGTAGCTGCAATGCCTGTCAGGCCAATAACGACTGTGGCACAGGTGTGGTGGCTAAGGCGTTAACGCCGCGTGATAATCTGTTTTTTGTCAAAAGCCAGTTACCGCTATTGGAAGGCCAAAAAGTAAAAATTGCCGTCAGTGAACAGCATCTGTTATCCGCTGCGGCTTTAATGTATTTACTGCCGTTGTTTTGTTTGATCGCTGTCTCTGCTTTGCTGAGCCGCTTGCAACTGGCGGAAAGCACCATAGTGCTGGGCTCCTTGGCTGCATTAGTGGCAGGCTTTGGCGTCGCACGATTATTCAGTGGCCCTTCGACACAACAAGAGCAAATAGAAATCCTCGCTGTATTGCCAGAACTGGCTGTGCAACATATTCGTATCACAGATTAATCCTTTGCTGAAATCCGCTGTAACATCTGAACACATAGCAACCAATGCAGAGATCGAGTACAATTCGCGGCAAATTTATCTGAATCAACTTTGGTGTTCGTCCTGTCTTGCCCATAAGGGGCAGAGTAGGCTCACCTGATAGCAGCTTTAGCGGAAAAAATGCCAAAAATTACTCATATTCGTAACTTTTCAGTCATAGCCCACATAGACCACGGCAAATCTACGCTGTCCGATCGTCTGATCCAACATTGTGGTGGTTTAACCGATCGTGAGATGCAGGCGCAGGTTTTAGATTCGATGGATCTGGAGCGTGAGCGTGGTATCACCATTAAAGCGCAAAGCGTAACCTTGCATTACAAAGCCAAAGATGGCGAGACTTATCAACTGAACTTTATCGATACCCCAGGCCACGTTGACTTTACTTACGAAGTCAGCCGCTCTTTAGCCGCCTGTGAGGGGGCTTTATTGGTGGTGGATGCCGGTCAGGGCGTTGAAGCTCAGACCGTAGCTAACTGCTATACAGCGCTTGAAATGAACCTTGAAGTTTTACCAATTCTGAACAAGATCGACTTACCACAAGCCGATCCGGATCGTGTTGCCGAAGAAATAGAAGACATTATAGGTATTGAAGCTGTAGGGGCTGTGCAATGTTCAGCCAAAACAGGTATAGGTATTGAAGATGTACTTGAGACTATAGTGGCTAATATCCCTTGCCCTGAAGGTGATGTGGATGGTCCGACTCAGGCGCTGATTATCGATTCATGGTTTGACCCTTACCAGGGCGTTGTGTCCCTGGTTCGTGTGAAACATGGCAAAATCCAGCAAAAAGACAAAATTAAAGTGATGTCGACCGGTATGGTGTACGAAGTCGACAAAGTCGGTGTATTTACCCCTAAAGCCAATAACACAGGTATTTTAAGTACTGGTGAAGTAGGTTTTGTCATCTGTGGTATCAAAGAAATCAAAGGTGCTCCGGTTGGTGATACGTTAACTTTAGCGAAAAACCCGGCTTCTGAGCCATTACCAGGCTTTAAACGTATTAAGCCTCAGGTTTATGCCGGTGTATTCCCTGTGTCTTCAGACGATTACGAAGATTTCCGTGATGCGTTAGAAAAACTCAGCTTAAACGACTCTTCATTGTTTTATGAGCCAGAAAGCTCCAGCGCTTTAGGTTTTGGTTTCCGTATAGGTTTCCTCGGCATGCTGCACATGGAAATTATTCAGGAACGTTTAGAGCGTGAATACGATCTGGATCTCATCACTACAGCACCGACTGTAGTGTACGAAGTCATCACCAAAAACGGTGAAACCGTGATGGTCGACAACCCAAGTGCTTTACCGCCAGTGGGTAACATTGATGAAATTCGTGAGCCTATAGTGGAAGCTCATATTCTGGTGCCACAGGAATACTTAGGTAACGTAATTAACCTTTGTATTGAAAAACGTGGTGTGCAGATGAACATGACCTACCACGGCCGTCAGGTTGCAGTGGTTTATGAACTACCAATGGCTGAAGTGGTGATGGATTTCTTTGACCGCTTAAAGTCTACCAGCCGTGGTTACGCCTCACTGGACTATGCCTTTAAACGTTTCCAGACCTCAGATATGTCCAGAGTTGATATTCTGATCAACGGTGAACGGGTCGATGCTCTGGCTATTATCAGCCATAAAGACTTTGCTCAAAGCCGTGGCCGTGAGCTGGCCGAGAAGTTAAAAGACCTGATCCCACGTCAGATGTTTGATATTGCGATTCAGGCTGCTATTGGTGCTCATGTCATAGCCCGTACTACAGTGAAGCAATTGCGTAAAAACGTATTAGCTAAATGTTATGGCGGCGATATCAGCCGGAAGAAAAAGCTGTTACAGAAACAAAAAGACGGTAAAAAACGTATGAAGCAGGTCGGTAATGTGGAAGTTCCACAGGAAGCCTTCCTTGCCATTCTTAAAGTCGGTAAATAACAACAAGGGTAGTTATGGCAGGTTATTTTGCAATTCTTCTCGTAGTCTTGACTCTGGCCAGTGGTTTAATCTGGCTGATCGACGTACTGGTATTTGCCCCAAAGCGCAAACTTAAAGTTGCGACCGCTCAGGCTGCTGCCGGGGGCGGCCTGCCATTGGCTGCTATTGAACAATTGGAAAAACCTTCTTATCTGGCTGAAACAGCTAAAGAAATTTTCCCTTTGATTCTGGCTATTACTATTATCCGTTCTTTTTTATACGAGCCATTCCAGATCCCTTCAGGCTCTATGATGCCAACCTTATTGGTCGGTGACTTTATCCTGGTAGAGAAGTATTCATACGATGTGAAAGACCCGGTATGGCGCAAACCACTGATCACCACTGGCCGGCCAGAGCGTGGCGATGTGATCGTATTTAAATACCCAGAGCAACCTACAGTTGATTTCATCAAACGTACTGTGGGTTTGCCTGGTGACCGTATCATCTATAAAAACAAGCAGTTGTTTATTCAGCCTGCCTGTACTGCAGCAGATAAAAGCACTTGTCCTGGTTTAGAAGCTGTCCCTCTGACGTTGCAGGCTGAAGGCGAGTTTATGGATGGTGAATTACCAACCAAACGCTATTCGGAGCAATTTGGTGATCGTAAACACGACATACTGCAGCATCCGTTTAAGTCAGAGCAGCTGATGAGCTACTACAAGCAACCTGGCACTGCGATCGAAGAGTTTATCGTCCCTGAAGGTCATTATTTTGCCTTGGGCGATAACCGGGATAACAGCCGCGACAGCCGTTTCTGGGGTTTTGTACCTGAAGAAAATCTGGTGGGTAAAGCTGTATTTATCTGGATGAGTTTTGAATTTAGCGACGACCCTGACAACTGGTTACCTTCCTGGGTGCCTGTAGGTGTGCGTTTTGAACGTTTAGGCAAAATTAATTAATGCAAAA
>NZ_JAIWOI010000312.1 GCF_020217005.1 Rheinheimera sp.
ACCTGTTAGCGGTCTGATGAAAAAGCTGGGTTACCAGTTTCAAAAGACCGCACTACTCGAACAAGCCCTGACTCACCGCAGTTGCAAAGGTGAGCACAATGAGCGGCTGGAATTTTTAGGCGACGCTCTGCTGAGCATGGTGATCGCTGAAGCCCTGTATCTGCACTTTCCTAAAGCCCGCGAAGGCGATTTAACCCGTATGCGCTCTTCCTTGGTCAAGGGTGTAACACTGGCTGAAATAGCCAAAGAACTGGAGCTGGCCGAGTATTTACGGCTTGGTCCGGGCGAGATGAAAAGCGGTGGCTTACGCCGCGAATCTATTCAGGCTGACGCAGTAGAAGCCATTTTAGGTGCTATCTTCTTAGATGCTGGTATCGAAGCCTGCAAAGAGCGGATTTTAAACTGGTATGGCAGTCGTTTAACCAGCATTCAGCCTGGCGTACAAAAAGACAGTAAAACCCAATTGCAGGAATACCTGCAAGGCAGGCGTTTACCTTTGCCTTTGTACGAGGTGATCGACACGCAAGGCGATGACCACGACCAGGTCTTTACTGTGCGTTGTACTGTGCAGGGCAGAGCCCCTGTAATAGCGTCTGGCAATTCCAGACGTAAAGCTGAACAGGATTCAGCACGGATTTTGTTGGAACAAGTGAAAAATGACCTCTGAGACTTTTGCCGGACTGGTTGCCATAGTTGGCCGCCCAAATGTGGGTAAATCCACTTTATTAAACCAGCTGATTGGTCAGAAGGTGAGTATTACTTCGCGTAAACCACAGACGACGCGTCATCGTATCGTAGGTATAGATACTCAGGATAATTACCAGACTGTGTATGTCGATACCCCAGGTTTGCATATCGAAGAAAAACGCGCCATTAACCGCCTGATGAACAAAGCTGCAGCCAGCACCATTCTGGACGTAGAACTGATTATTTTTGTGGTGGAAGGTACGCGCTGGACAGACGACGACCAAATGGTATTAAACCGTTTGATTGCAGCAAAAAAACCAGTGTTGCTGGTGGTCAATAAAGTCGATTTATACAAAGACAAGGAAGAGTTATTACCACATTTACAGTGGCTGAGCAGCCAGCTCGATTTCATGCAAATTGTGCCTTTGTCAGCAGAAAAGGGCACCAATGTGCAGGAGCTGCGGGCCTTGGTTCAAAAACAATTACCTCCTTGTGAGTTCTTTTTCCCTGAAGAATATGTCACGGACCGCAGCAGCCGTTTTATGGCGTCCGAGATAGTGCGGGAAAAGTTAATGCGTTTCCTTGGCGACGAATTACCTTACGCTGTGACTGTTGAAATCGAACGTTTTAAATGGGAAGAAAAACATTACCATATCGCTGCTTTAGTGTTGGTTGAACGCGACACACAAAAGCAAATGGTGATAGGTAAAAAAGGCGAACGTATTAAAACTATTGCCACAGAAGCCCGTAAAGATATGGAAACCTTGTTTGAACAGCCAGTGTTTTTACAAGTGTGGGTGAAAGTGAAATCAGGTTGGGCTGATGATGAGCGCGCCCTGCGCAGCTTAGGTTACGGCGAAGACTAAAATGGATAATCGCAGCTGGCCAGCTTTTATCCTGCACAGCCGCGCTTTTAAGGAACAGCAGTTGTTAGTGCAACTGCTGCTGCCTGAACTGGGGCGGGTCAGCGCTGTGATCCGCAAATCTAACAGTAAAAAACAACAACGTTTGTCACTGCAGCCTTTTCAGCTATTACAGCTGGAACTGGTGGGGCGTTCTGATTTAAAAACTGTCAGTAAAGCCGAAGAAACAGGGCCTGCCTTTTTGCTGCAAGGAGAAAAGCTGTTTGGCGCCATGTATTTAAACGAGCTGATCTGCAGGCTCTGGCCTGAAAACGTCGGTTCTGATGCGCTATTCGATTTATACCAACAAAGCCTGCAGCAGTTGCTGACCGCAGAGCTTGAACCTTGTTTACGCCAGTTCGAATTCTCCCTGCTGACTGAGTTAGGCCAGCCTGTTGACTGGGGTTACGATAGTGAAGGTGAGTCTTTGCAAGACGGCGCTTTGTACCAATGGTGGCCGGAGCAAGGCTGGCAAATTGCCGGCAAAGGCTGGAAAGGTGCAGTGCTTAAAGCCATAGGCCAACAGCAATGGCAGCAGCAGGATGTATTAAAGGCCGCCAAACAATTAAGCCGCTTATGGTTAGCGCCTTTGCTTGGCAGCAAACCTTTGACCAGCAGAGCATTATTTCAATCGATCAGGAACTAGTTATGAGCGCCATTTATTTAGGTATCAATATCGATCACGTCGCTACTTTACGTCAGGCCCGTGGCACTTATTATCCTGAACCTGTGCATGCCGCCTTATTGGCAGAGCAATTTGGTGCGGATGGCATTACCGTGCATTTACGTGAAGACCGCCGCCATATTCAGGACCGGGATTTATTTGTGTTGCGCGAAACCATAGCCACCCGATTAAATTTTGAGATGGCTGTGACCGAAGAAATGTTGGGCATTGCAGCTCAGCTCAAACCTGAATTCTGTTGTTTAGTGCCGGAAAAACGCCAGGAACTGACCACAGAAGGTGGTTTAGAAGTGGCTGGCCAGTTCGAGAAAATTCAGGATGCTGTGCATCGCCTGCAGCAGGACAATATTTTAGTCTCCTTGTTTATCGACGCTGATGAAAAACAAATAGCAGCGGCAGCCAAAGCCGGTGCGCCTTATATTGAAATTCACACAGGCCAGTACGCTGAAGCGACAGATCCGAAACAGCAAAAAGCAGAACTGCAGCGTATCACTGAAGCTGCTGCTTATGCCGCTTCTTTGGGTTTAACCGTCAATGCCGGTCATGGCTTGCATTACCACAATGTGCAGCCTATCGCTGCTATTCCCCAGATGTACGAGCTGAATATTGGCCATGCTATTGTGGCCCGCGCTATCTTCTCTGGTTTAGGCCCGGCAGTCGCTGAAATGAAACGCCTGATGGTCGAGGCGCGACGTTAATGGCCATTGTTGGTTTAGGCACCGACATAATCGAAATAGCGCGCATAGAGCAGAGCCTGGCGCGCTCCCCCCGTTTAGTACAACGGGTATTGACTGACACCGAGCAGCAAATCTTAGCGGCTCATGGCCAGCCAGCCCGTTATTTCGCTAAACGTTTTGCCGCCAAAGAAGCCGCTGCCAAAGCGCTTGGCACCGGTATAGGCCGTGGTATTTCCTTTCAGCATTTTACGGTCAGCAACGACCCTTCAGGTCGGCCGCAACTTGAACTCACGGGTCCGGCGAAAGCATTAGCTGATTCAATGCAAGTGCGTTCTGTCTGGCTTTCGATTAGCGACGAACAGGCCTATGCCTGCGCTACTGTTATACTTGAATCTTAAGCGCGTTCTAACGCTTTGATTGCCAAAGATAAGGTGAAAGTATAAGGTCAGTGGGCGCCACGAACTCTGGCCAGTCATCGCTTTCTATGCGGATGAATGACATGCTGAAATTCGTGGGCATCCCTCAGGACCTGCTCCAATATAGCTTAACTGGCGGTCCCGCTTACTTCGCCATTCAGATAGGCTTTGATTTGTTCACCCACACTAGTGAAGTAGTCAAGAATGCTCTGACGCACAGGTTCCATTTCTGACGCCGTGATATTCTGGAAATCTTTTGGGTCTTCGAAATCGTCCAGCATTTTATGCTTGGACTGATAATTAGACAGCTCAACCAGTTTAGGCATCAGCGTCAGGTCGACAGGCTGGTGAATGGTTTCAACACTGACGGCAAAAGCGGCAGAGCTGAAGTAGTTATCCATCCCCAAAAAGCTACGGGTAAACAGACCGTAGCCCTGGCTGTAATATTCGTTGCAGCCATAGTTGCCGCACTCGAGATAAGCCAGAGATGGGGTTTCAAATACGCTGATCACCACTTGGATCCCTTCTGCCAGCAAGCGTTTACGCAGCAAGTCCTGCTCCATCGTAAATTGCCAGTTTTTATCCCGAACTTCGACAAAGTTCAGCGGTTGCAATGGCATTCTATTCCATTTGCTCAGGTCGACCACTTCAAAGCGTTCAGGCCGCTCTAACTGAGCCTTTAGGGTGTCAAAAATGCTGTCCGACATCCGCCATTGATAGGGGTAACTGGTATTAAAGTTATTAAAAATGGTGGTGCCTATATGGCTGTGATTAACATTGTCACCAGCCACTACCAATACCCCAATTTTGGTTTTAGCAGGTAAATTCAGACTGGGTGTAGGCGGAACATAGGTACTGGCACACGCACTCAGCAGCAGGCTTAATGCCAGGGCAAACAAAACTTTCATCGGCTGTCCTTAGTTAAAAAATCCAATGGTAATGAATGGGAAAAATTGTGCTGTTTATAGCAGTAAATTTACTATTTTTAAACAATTTTGTTTATGGGAGTATGCTTGCCCTTTGCGCCGCAGTTCAACTTGTTGAAAACACGCTAAGGCATTAAAAGTTAGTCCTCATCTTGCTCACAACGTCAGTGCATACATCTGCCTCCAACATAATCAGCTTTTAGATAGCTCACTCACAAAAATATAAACCTATTCACAGGAGCAAGATGCTGGACCAGTTTTGAGTTTTGGTTGATCAGTTTGGCTTTCGATTAGCGACGAACAGATCTATGCCTGCGCTACTGTTATTCCCGAGTCCTAACCTTTAGCCTTCGTACTTGAAACTGGCGCTTTGCGGGCAGGGCTAAACCCGTGCCCTAAACAACATAATAAAACTAGTCAAAAGCACAAACTCAGCGTTAGTATCGGGACAGGTAAAGTCATATTTGCCTGAACGGCTTAGTTATGTTGAGCCACGTGATGAGCTTATTTATTAAGGAAATTCAAATGTCTACAGTGATCAGCTTATTGGAAAAAATCGGAAAGGACGCTAACTTACGTTATGCCGACAAAACTACAATGACAGAGCAGTTAGACCCTGCTTTAGCTGCCGCTATCCTGGCTGGATCTCAGGAGCAGTTAGCCGCTGTTTTAGGTGCGCGCACAAACGTCATCTGTGGCGTGCATGCCGCAGAAGAAGCTGACGAGCAAGAAGAAATTACCTCAATGTTCAAAGCAGGCTAATTTCGTATCTGACAGCTGCCCTCGGGCAGAGTTTTAACCTGTAGGTTGTGGCAGTAGGTGAAGTTCATGCAAAAAGGTAGTTTAGTTTGTGTAGGCACAGGTATGACCTTGGGTTCTCATATCAGTCCTTTATGTCGTAGTTATATAGAACAAGCCGAGGTGGTATTTGTACTGGTCGCAGACGGTACTACTGAGCTGTGGATCCAGGGCATGAATGCCGATGTACGTAGCCTGCAACCTTATTACTGTGAAGGCCAGTCCAGGATGATCACCTATAAACAAATGGTGGCCGCTATGTTGGCTGAAGTGCGCCTTGGTAAAAAAGTCTGTGGTGCTTTTTACGGCCATCCCGGTGTATTTGCCTGGGTGCCACATCAGGCGATAAAAGAGGCGATAGCAGAAGGTTATCAGGCCCATATGGAGCCAGGTATTTCAGCCGAAGACTGTTTATATGCTGATTTGGGCTTGGACCCCGGCACTTATGGTTGCCAGCATTATGAAGCCAGCAACCTGATGTTTTACCAGCGAACCATAGACACAGCGGCTTATTTAATTTTATGGCAGATAGGAGTCGCAGGAGATAAATCACTGGCGAAATTCACCACAGGCGGCGCTTATCGCCAGGTTTTAGTGGAGTTGTTGAGTCAATGGTATCCCTTGGATCATCAGGTAATTTTATACGAAGCTGTTACTTTGCCTATTCAGCAACCCCGTATCGAACGCATCACTTTATCTGATTTACCCAAAGCGCAAATGGATTTAAAAACCACTTTGGTGATACCGCCTGCCACTGTAGCCAAAGCCAATCAGCTGATTCTGGATAAGCTCAAAGTTGTGGTGGCACAGGAGCTTTAAAATGGAAGAGCTGAAGCTGGAGGCTAATCCACAGCGGTTTCAGTTGCAAACCACAAGGCTTACTATTCGCCCTTTGGCTGACAGGGACAGGCTGATGTATTGCAGCTTGTATACAGATCCAGAGCTGATGCAGTTTATTGCTCCTGTGATGACGATGGAAAGCGCTCAGCATAGCTTTGATATCGCTGTACGCCTTAGCAAGCAACAGCCTTTTAAGCGGCTTTTTTTGGCGTTGTACCAACATAATCTAGCTGTAGGTATGGTGGGTTTAAGTGCAGTGAACCCGACACTGAAACAAGCGGAAATTGGCGTTCTGTTGGCTAAGACAGGGCGGGGGCAGGGCTTTGGTCAGGAAGCTCTGGATGCCGTTTGTCGCCTTTTTTTACAGCTAAACCCTGAGTTTTTGCTCTATACAGACATAGACCCTGGCAATGCAGCGGCTCAGCATATGGTACTTCAGGTAGGTTTCAAACCTGATAGTCAAAACGACAGGCTATTTTGGCGTCAGAGCTAACGACGAGATTGGCAAGTGCCGAGAAATTGTTGGGTCTTTATCTTTGAGTATATAATCCTGAACCAAGCTTGTGCTTTTAATTTTATCGTTTTAAGCTGCATTGGAGCTAAAAATATTTAGCAATATCATGAAATCAAATCATAAAAAATGGAGCTGTGCGCATGTCGAAAATCATTCGTTTATTGGAAAAAATGGGCCAAAACTCAGAGTTTCGTTATGCAGATGCCGAGCATATTGCAAGCTTAATGGCTGATGCTGATCCAGCTTTGATTGATGCAGTGACTGCCGGTGACCAAAGCAAAATTGAGTTGCTATTAGGAGCCCGCACCAATGTTGTTTGTGGTATATATCCGGCTCAAGAACCCGATCAGGAAGAACCATCTGAAGAAGAAAATGAAGATGGAAAAACTCATCAGAAAATAGCGGTTTAAAATTAGAATTAATGTTCAATTCTAGTTGGGCTTTGCACCTAAATAAGTTTCTGATGTTTTGGAAGCTTATTCTGCTTCATTTTTTTTTGACTTTTGCTGTTTATGCGCAAGAGGCAACACAAGATCTCCTTGCTGCAGATCAGATTAAAAGTACGGACTTTGCTGAGTTTCAAAAAAATCTCAGTTTAATCGAGCAAAAATATTCAACACTTAGTGATCTTGAGGAAGACTATTTCCTATTGCTTCGTGCGTACGAGGCAGCCTATTCCGGTGATACAGCTAAGTCTATTGAGCTTACGTTACAACTTAACAACACCGGAGTTGACCAGACCATTGCATTCAGAGCAAAAGCACTAGCGATCAATAGTCTTGTTGTTAACCGGCGTTATTTGGAAGCCTTTACTTATCTGGAACAAATTATTAATCAGGTTAGTAAAATCGAGCAGCCTTTGGCCCGGGAGCAAGGTTTATTAGTTACAGCGATGATGTACAGATATGTAGAACGTTATGAGCAAACCATAGAATATACAGAACAAATAGAGGGCGAGAAGTTAAGAGAAACAGCAATCTGTGCGGCTAAACAACTACGTTTGGATGCCTTAAGTAGTGCGGGAATGACCGAACGTTTTCTTCAAGAGCTGGATTCTGGATTAGATTATTGTGAGCGAAGGGGCGAGATTCTGTGGGCCAATCTTATTCGAACTTATAAAGGAAAATATTTGCTCAAAACCGGTGAATGGCAAAAAGCCAAAGATTTTATGTCGCAGTACCGGGAGCAAGCTGTTTCTAGTTTGTATCCGCGACTTATAGCCGAATTCGATATTATTTTGGCCGAGGCCAATTATGCTTTAGGGCACCTTAATGAAGCGAGGGATTATGCCAGTCGTGTCATAGCAAGTAGAGCTGGAGACAATGTAATTTTCCCCAAAGTGACAGCATTAAAAATCCTCTTCCAGCTTGAAAAAGATAATGCTAACTACCAGCAGGCTCTTGATTATCATGAACAATATACAGCGGCCTTTACTGCTTACATGGACGATAAGTCAGCACAGCAGATGGCGTACCATACGGCCCATTCAGAAATTCTGGCGCAAAATCAAAAGATAGCTTTGCTGGATAAAGACAATCAATTGTTACAGTTAGCGCAAGAAAAACTGAAGCATCAGGCTACCTCAAATCAATTGCTCATTGTCGCGTTGGCCATGCTGGTATTGGGTCTGGCGCTCATGGCCTATCGTAGTCTGCAAGCCCGCCAGCGTTTTAAAGCCCTGGCCGAATACGATGACTTAACGGCTATCAGCAACAGGTACCATTTTTCAGTTTCAGCCAAAGACGCTTTAAACTTGTGCCAAAAAGGTCAGCTACCGGCCGCTCTTATAGTGTTTGATTTGGACCACTTTAAACAAATTAACGATCAATATGGTCATGCAGCAGGTGATTGGGCATTACGCCAAACTGTGGATACCTGTCGTAATTTTATGCGTAACAACGATGTATTTGGCCGAATTGGTGGTGAAGAATTCGCTATTTTATTACCAGGTTGTCAGAGCGATAAGGCGCATTTACTGGCCGATATATGTCGGGATGCCATCAAAAATATTGATACAGCAGCGTCTGGCTACGAGTTTAAATTAACTGCCAGTTTTGGTGTTACTTCAGCAGAACTTTCTGGTTATCATTTAACCAAACTGATTGAAGATGCAGACACTGCAATGTATCAGGCAAAACAGCAGGGGCGGAATAAAGTCCAGTTTTTTCAGGGCTGAGTCTATTCGCAGGCCGCAACTGCTGTTGATTAGCTCTGCTGAAGAAAGCTCAGGATTAACGAATAGGGAGATGCTTTGAAAGCATTTTTGTGGTCTTTGTGTCTGCACATTGTGCTGATAGGTTTGCTGACCTATCATCATTTTGTGCCTACTGACGCCGCAAAAATTAAACCTGAACCCCCTATTCTGGCTTATGCATATCAGCCGATAAAAGCTGTGAAAGCGGCGCCAGTGCAACCACAGCAAGAGGTAACAAAGGCAGAACAGGTTATAGTGCCACCAATGCCTGCCAAAATACCAAATCAACAAGCTCCAGCCAAAACGCCAGTAAAAAAGCCCCAAAAGAAAAACACAACTCAAAAAGCTAAACCTAAATCCAATCTAAAACCAACAAAAGCCAAGGTAGCTCAGCCCAAAAAGAAGCCTTTTGTACCAGTGCGTAAACCCGCTATGGTTAAAACACCGCCAGTAGTACCAGCGCCTAAGCCGTTGCCGGTACCGAAAGTAGCTGACGTGGTTGCTGCTAAGCCGTTGCCGGTACCGAAAGCAGCTGACGTGGTTGCTGCTAAGCCGTTGCCGGTACCGAAAGTAGCTGACGTGGTTGCTGCTAAGCCGTTGCCTGCGCCGAAAGCGGCTGAAGTGGTCGCTACTAAGCCGTTGCCGGTACCGAAAGCAGCTGAAGTGGTCGCTGCAAAGCCGTTGCCGGTACCGAAAGCGGCTGAAGTGGTTGCTGCTAAGCCGTTGCCGGTACCGAAAGCGGCTGAAGTGGTCGCAGCTAAGCCGTTGCCGGTACCGAAAGCGGCTGAAGTGGTCGCTGCAAAGCCCCTGCCTGCAGCTAAAGTCGCTGACCCGGTGGCGGCTAAGCCTGTGCCCGAAGCTGCAAAAGCAAAAGTTGAAAATCCGGCTGCAGAACCTCAGGTTGTGCAGAGAGAGCTTCAAAACGGAGCACTACAATCTGCCAGGAAACAAGACTCAGCTGATCAGCTTTCAAGGCTTTTGCAGAAGGATAAAAGTATGGCAAACAAAGCCCTGCAGTCCGCTAAGCAGGGCGATGCTTCAGGTTCCGGCAGTTGGAAAGAGAAACAAAAACAGTTGGCTCTGGAAATTACAGCTCAGAAGGCTGAACCAAAGCCGGAGACTGGGCGCAAGGTGAAAGACTTTGCCGATGGCAGTATGTTGATCGATACCAACCCAGGTTGCTGGAAAGTCCCTCCAGCAGGCTCCAGCAAAGACTCTATCTGGTTATCAACCAGTGTTCCCTGTAAAGCCGATACCACAGTTGAGCAAATAGACGCCATTTTGAACAAACGCCGGAGTTACAGCAGGGACTAGTAAAGCAGAGTGGGATCTTCTGCAGAATAGCCACAGTCAGATGAAGAGTT
>NZ_JAIWOI010000313.1 GCF_020217005.1 Rheinheimera sp.
AACTTAAGGCGTCCGTTGGCCTTGGCTCTGTATGGATCACAGGCCAGCTTTTGGCGTCCTGCAATAAGGATTGGATCCTGTCCTGCAGTTCAAACAGTTCAGGTTCCAGCTGTTCGGTTTTTTTGCCTTTTTTTAGTTCAGTTTCAATCAGTTCAGTCAGTTGTTTTAAGACAGGCAGGCCTGTATAGCAGCTGGCACCATGCAGTTTGTGGATATGCTGCAGCAGTTGCTCAGCATCCTGTTGTTGCATGGCCTGTTGGATCAGGGTCAAGCTTTCCGGTAGCGACTGTACCAGCATCCACAACATTTCCTTGGCCAAATCCAGTTTGCCGCCTGCTCTTTGCAAAGCCAGTGTCCAGTCCAGCTGTTTGCTTTGAGGTAACTGAGTTTCACTGGTGGAAGCTGCCAAGGCCTGTTGGAAATCAGGGCAACATTCACGCAGAGTATAATGCAGCAGTTTTTCGTCCAGTGGTTTGGTTAAGAATTCACAAAAGCCTAAAGCTAACAGCCGGTCTCTTTCGCCCTCTAAGGCGTGAGCTGTTACAGCTATAATGGGCGTGGCTTCATTCAGCGAGCTTTGCTGAATACGCTGACAAGCTTGAATGCCATCCATCACTGGCATATTTATATCCATAAAAATCAGATCGTAATGCTGTTGGTTGGCCTTTTGCCATGCTTCGGCACCATTGCGGGCAGAGTCTACTTGTTCCACCATCTCACTTAGCAAGGTATTGATCAGTTTTAAGTTGGCTTCGTTGTCATCAACTGACAATACCCTTAAGCGAGCTTTAGGTTTATCCTGCAATAAATGTTGTTCCGGGAATTCTAAATAAGGTTGTGCCAACGTCATTGCCAGCTTGCGGTAATGTGCAGGTTTGGATAACACAGCTTTGGCTCCTGATGCCTGCAAAACTTCCCGTAAATTAGGCGACAGGGTATTCACCAGCAGATAGAGTTGTTCTGTGTGAGGCTGTAATAGTTGCAACAAATCAATCACTTGATTCACCTGGTTCAGTGAAATAGAACGGCCAACCACAGCCATATCTATTTGTGGCTGCAAAGCTAAAGTCTGAGTTAACTGACTGGTATTGCTACAACTGATAATGTTCATGCCCCACTGCTCTAATTGCCCGAGCATAGCCTCACGCGAATACTGCTGAGGTTCAAAGTACAGCACTGTTTTTTGTTTCAGCTCTTCCAGCGGTAAAGGCTCAGCTATGGACAAATGATGGCGTTTACACATCAAGGTAAACCAGAAATTAGAACCTTCACCAGCTTTACTTTCGAAGCCAATCTTACCGCCCATGGCAGTGACCAGGCGCTGTGAAATCACCAGACCTAAGCCTGTGCCACCGTAACGACGACCTATGCTATTGTCGGCCTGAGCGAAACCACCAAATAAGCTTTTTTGTTGATCTTCCTGAATACCAATACCAGTGTCCTGCACTGAAAAACGCAGTTGCCATTGCTCGTCCGGCATAGGGCGACAACTGACACGGATCACTACGCTACCTTGTTCGGTAAATTTAATGGCGTTGCCCGCTATATTGGTCAGTATTTGGTTGATCCGCATAGGGTCGGCAATTAAATCATCAGGACAGCTGTTTTCAATCAGCAGAGCCAGTTCCAATTGTTTATCAAAGGCATTGGAGGCCAAAAGTTCAATCGAATCGTTTAGCAAATCACGTAAGGAAAAAGGCTCAGGATTAATCGGCATCCTGCCTTCTTCCAGCCTGGCGTAATCCAGTACGTCGTTGACCAAGCTTAACAAGCTATTGGCTGATTTTTGAATAGTGGCCAGATAATCCTGCTGGTTGTGGGTCAGGTTAGTTTTTAGCAGTTGGCGGGCAAAACCTATTACAGCATTCAGTGGCGTGCGCAATTCATGGCTCATTTTGGCAAGGAAATCGGACTTACTACGGTTATCTTCCATCGCCTTTCTACGGGATAAGTCCAACTCGATATTTTGCATCTCGAGCTGTTCCATGCTTTGCTGCAGATCGCTGGTTGCCTGTTCTATGCTTTGTTGCATTTCTTCATCATGAGTTTTTAGAGCTGTGGCCAGCGCATTAATCCCAGTGCGTAATTGCTCAAGTTCCCCCAAAAACGGCTGTTGCAACTGGCTCTGATAGTTGCCCTCACGTAGTTGCCCTATCACATCTCCCATTTGTTGCAGAGGCTGACTGACTTTTTTTATCAGCCGCATACTGAAATACACGCAAACAGCAAGGCCTAGCAGAATCATCAGCAAACTGCTCAGCAGTGAGGTTTGTTGCGCCAGCATGACTTTGTCTTTAGCCACTTGCACTGAGATATAGCCTAAAGGCTGGTCGGCCGGATCTGTACTGAAATCAGCCTGTTCCGGCAAAATAGGGGTGCGGATCACCAGCCAGTTGCCGAGGTCTGTGATAGTGCTTTGCTGCGGAATAGTGCTGTCTGGCGGATATTTCAGCATGGCAAAGTCTTTGTGGTAATTGGTAGTAACAAAAAGCTCATGGTCGGCATTAAAAATGGCGATACTTTTCACCAGCGCTGAGTTTTTTCTATGACTGACATCCAGCAAACGTTTGACGTCTTGTCTGCTGTTATGTAATAAGGCATGTTCGCTGGCTATAGCCAATGGGACAGCAATGTTTTCGGCCTGTTCCTCCAGATACTGGGCCAAATCATAGTAGCGGGCATAGCTAAAATAACCCCCAAGGCATAAACTGACCAACAAGGTCGGCACCAGGGTGGTCAATAAGACCCAATCTCTTAAACCAATTTTCGTCATCTGTAGCGCTGCTTGATAGAATAGTCCGGAGCGAATTGATAATGACACAAGGCTTACAAAAAGCCCACCACAGGTACTAAATCCAGATGGTCAAAATTTATCAGGCTGCCAAAGGCAGCAGAGATAAACCTCAACAATTAAAACAAATCGAAGTACAGATTGAACGTCTGGATCACGAAGCTCAGGGCATAGGTTTTGAGCAAAAGCGGATTGTCTTCGTCAGCGGCGCTTTACCCGGAGAACGGGTCAAAGTGCAGCTGACCGAACAAAAAGACAAGTCGGCCAAAGGCAAAGTGGTCAAAGTGCTGCAGGCGTCGCCGTTGCGTAAGGAGCCTTTGTGCAAGCATTTTGCCGATTGCGGTGGTTGTCAGTTGCAGTATCTGTCCACTGAACATCAGTTGGAGCTAAAACAGCAGGGCGTGGATCAGTTGATCCGCCATCAAACCGGCTTAACCCGCTTGCCCTGGCAGACACCACTGCGCAGTGAAGGACAGGGCTACAGGCGCAAAGCCCGGATTGGCATATGGTTTGATAAAAAAACTCAGCAATTTACGGTCGGCTTTCGCAAAGCCAACGATAAAGTCATTACCCGGGTGGAACATTGTCTGGTGCTGAGCCCGGCATTAGCCCCGGTTTTTCGCCTGCTGCAGCAAGCATTACCAAAGCTGCAACAAGGCTCAGCTATTACTCATGTAGAAGCGCTGGATGCTGACGGCAAGGTATATTTAATAGTGCGGCATATCCGGCCCTTACCGCCATCGGATCAACAACTCTTGATCCAGGCTTGGCCCGAAGCCTTATGGATAGGTGAAGCAGAGCCTGAACTTTATCAGCTCTGGCAAGTCGGAACAGCAGAACCCAGCTATGCTTTGCCGGCTTTGGGCTTAAAGCTTAAGTTTTCTGCTGCTGATTTTATTCAGGTAAATCAGAGTATTAATCAGCAAATGGTGCAGCAGGCACTGGATTGGCTCAAGCTACAGCCAGAGGACCAGGTGCTGGAGCTCTATTCAGGCATAGGGAATTTCAGTTTGGCTTTGGCGCAACGCGTTAAATGGGTGCACGCGCTCGAAGGTGTCACCACTATGGTGCAGCGAGCGCAGGCTAATGCAGAGCTGAATGGCCTGACCAACCTGAGTTTTAGTCAGGCTGACTTGCATTTACCCTGGCCCAAAGCCGACTGGAATAAGCCAATGTACCAAAAAGTACTGCTGGATCCGGCTCGTGCTGGTGCAGTAGGTGCTATAGAGCAAATCGCCCGATTAAGTCCGGCACAGATATTGTACGTGTCCTGTAATGCACTTACTTTTGCCCGGGATGCGAAAGTTTTACTGGATTGTGGTTATCAGCTGGATAAAATCAGTGTGATGGACATGTTTCCACAAACCAGCCATCTGGAGTTGATGGCGTTGTTTCACAGGAGAAAGTAACGAATGGTGACGGTAAGGCAATCACATAGCGCCGAATACCACCCAGGCGGCACTCAGAGCTGGTTAACTGCCTTAGGTTTACCTGAAGCTAAAATTAGCGCGCTGCTGGATGCTGAACTCTGGTTACATCAACAGAATTTGACCGATCAGGAACCCGAGGTACAAACGGGCTGGGAGATGGTCGAAATTCTGGCTGATTTGCGCATGGACAAAGATGCCTTAACTGCAGCCCTGTTATTTCCTTTAGTTGATGCCAAATTGATTGAACTGGAGCAGGTGGAAAGTCAGTTCTGTTCTGCCGTATTGACCATGCTAAACGCTGTGCGGCAGATGGAAGCTATTCGTTCTATTCCTGTTGGGCCCAATCAAAGCAGTAATCCACAACAAGCAGACAACCTACGCCGGATGTTATTGGCCATGGTGGAAGATGTGCGTGCTGTGGTGTTAAAGCTGGCTTCGCAAATTTGCTATCTGCGCTCTGTTAAAAATGCTGATGAAGAAACCCGGGTGTTAGCGGCCAAAGAAACCAATGCTATTTTTGGCCCGCTGGCGAACCGTTTAGGTATAGGCCAGATTAAATGGGAGCTGGAAGACTTAGCCTTCCGTTACCTGCACCCACAAACCTACAAACAAATTGCCAGTTTGCTGGAAGAAAAACGTTTAGATCGTGAGCAGTATATGCAGGATTTTGTCGCCTCAGTGCGGCAAAAAATGCAGGACGCTGCTATTTCGGTGGAAGTGTACGGCAGGCCTAAACATATTTTTAGCATCTGGAAAAAGATGCAGAAAAAGCAGCTGGCATTTGATCAGCTGTACGATATTCGTGCCGTACGTATTGTCACCACTAAGGTGCAGGATTGTTACGCTGCTTTGGGTATAGTGCATACCTCCTGGCGCCATTTGCCGAAAGAATTCGACGACTACATAGCCACACCAAAACAGAACGGCTATCAGTCTATTCATACCGTGGTACTTGGCCCGGCCGGTCGCCCTGTTGAAATTCAAATTCGTACCCATCAGATGCATGACGACGCCGAACTGGGCGTAGCGGCACACTGGCGTTATAAAGAAGGCACAGGCCATGCGGGTAAAGAAGGCCAATTGGACGAAAAAATTGGCTGGCTGCGTAAACTGCTGGCCTGGCAGGAAGAGCTGGTCGACGGTTCGGATTTAGCCGAAGAGCTTAAAAACCAGGTCACAGAAGACAGGGTCTATGTCTTTACGCCTAAGGGCGATATTGTCGATTTGCCAGTAGGTTCCACGCCGCTGGATTTTGCTTATTACGTGCATTCCAATGTGGGCCACCGCTGCATAGGCGCCAAGATTTCTGGCCGTATCGTGCCTTTTACCTATCAGCTGAAAACCGGCGATCAAATTGAAATTTTAACGGGCCGTGAGCCTAACCCAAGCCGCGACTGGTTAAACCCGAACTCAGGCTATTTAAAATCCAGCCGTGCCCGTTCCAAAGTGCAGTACTGGTTCCGTCTGCAGGACAGAGATAAAAACATAGCGGCTGGTAAAGAGCTGCTGGATACCGAACTGAACCGCCTGAATCTGACTATCGACAGTATTCCCAAAGTGCTGGCGCGTTTTAACGTCAATAGCATGGAAGAGTTACTGGCCGGTATTGGTGGCGGCGAAATTAAAGTCACTCAGGTAGTGCATTATGTGCAGAGTCAGTCTGGTAAAATTCAGCAGCCAGAGATTGACCCACGCCTGATCAGCAAACCTATTTCCAACCAGCCCAAAAGTCATGTTGTGGTGCAGGGCGTAGGTAACTTATTAACTCATATGGCTGGTTGCTGTCAGCCGCTGCCAGGTGATGCCATAGTAGGTTATATCACGCAGGGCCGCGGTATAGCTGTGCATCGTGACGACTGTGAACAGTTTAAGGTATTGCAGGAAGCGCACCGTGAACGGGTAGTGGAAGCCACCTGGGGCGATAAATATGCCTCGGGTTATGAAGTCACTATTCGTATTGTGGCGCACGACCGCAATGGCTTATTACGCGATATCACCAGCATTCTGGCCAATGAAAAAGCCAACGTGCTGCGCATGAGCAGTAACTCGGATATTTCGCAGCAAACTGCCACTATCATTATGACGATGGAGCTGTATAACCTGGATTCATTGAACAAGCTGCTGACCAAAGTCAGCCAGATTGATGATGTGATCGAAGCAAAACGTTTCCATTAATTTTGTATTCAATAGTGCCGGGGCTATGTGCTCCGGCGCCTTTTCTGCAGGATCTGCCGTGTCACAACCACTTCAACAACTATTAGCCATTATGGCCAGACTGCGGGACCCGCAAAACGGCTGCCCATGGGACAAAGAACAAACTTACCAGACCATAGTGCCTTATACGCTGGAAGAAGCTTATGAAGTGGCCGATGCGATAGCCCGCGAAGATTATGCCGAGTTAAAAGACGAGCTGGGCGACTTGTTATTTCAGGTGGTGTTTTACGCCCAGATAGCTAAAGAAGAAGGGCGTTTTGAATTTGACGATTGTGCTGCTGCTATTAACGACAAGCTGATCCGCCGCCACCCTCATGTGTTTGCCGATATGAATTTAGACAGCAGCAAAGCCGTGCTGCAAAACTGGGAAGCCATCAAAACCACAGAACGCACGGCTTCTGGCAAAACATCAGTGCTGGATAACATCCCTTTGGCGATGCCTGCCTTAAGCCGTGCCTACAAACTGCAAAAACGTTGTGCTCAGGTGGGTTTTGACTGGCCTGATGTAGCAGGCGCCTGGGATAAAGTGCAGGAAGAAATTCAGGAAGTAGCCGAACTACCAGCAGGTGCGGCCGAACTGGAAGAAGAGCTAGGAGATTTGATGTTTGCGCTGGTCAATGTAGTGCGTAAACAAGGTTTTGATCCGGAAAAAGTCATGCGCCAGGCCAATCAAAAGTTTGAACGACGTTTTCGGCAGGTTGAGCAGGCACTGGTGGATCAAGGGTCTAGTCCGGCGCAGAGTGATTTGGCTGAAATGGATAAGCTTTGGGATATGGTGAAGAGGCAGGAGAAGTTGGGGAAAGCATAAAAGGCGGCCCAGGGTCCCAGCGACATCGCTTGCGTTGAATAGCTTTGGCTGGCCTCGAATGGTTGGAAAAAGTGAGAATAAATCAGCGCCTAACTGATGATTGGTTACCAGAAGTTGAAATAAATTTTTTCAACGATCGATAACAAAGAGCAAACTGTGTAAATGGCTCGCGCCGTAAGAGCTAACAACGAGGTTTGTCTAGGCTATGGTGGATTCGGAAAACTCAGACGCTTAAGGAAACTAATGCTTAGTAAGAGATTGTGGTGGCTATTGTTTGGTGTGAATGCTTTAGCTCTGATATTCATCGCCCAGATTAATTTGGGGGTGATTCCAACATTTCCCGCATCATGGAATTTTTCTATGTCTGCTGGTGTAGATAAATTCAACGCACTCGTATCAGATTTGAGTCAAGGGGTGATTATAAGCTCGCTGTTTTTCGTTCTTTTAGTGTACGTCCCTATAAAGCAGAAATCAGAAAAGTTTTTTGAAGCAGCTAAAATGCCTGCTGGAGCTATATTGAGTTCACTAGAAGATATTCTTGAACAGATAACTTTCAGGGAAGGAGGAGGAGGCGAGACAACAGAAATTGATTTGAAAGCCTGTGCCAATTCTAGTCCACCATCAAATAAAAACCAGATATTTGGAGTGAGCGGAAAAAAGCTTAAATTGCTCGATGTTAATTCTGGGGAATGTACGCTTGAAAAAGATTTCATTGACGCACATCTGAGTCTTATAAAGTACTACTGCCAATTAATTTTGGAACATCCGTTTATTTCAAGTGATTTAACTGGTTTGGGGATGTCTATATTTGAAGTTTCTCAATTTGCAGCAGTGAGGAATGGAACTCCAACTGAGACAACAACGGATCTTGGGATAAAACTGAATCGGATAGCTTGGACTGCTCAAGTGAGAGACTTAATCTCCGCTTTTAACAAGCTAAAGAGTTATAAAATTACTTACCTTTAGGTTGTGGTTGGGTTCATCCGAATTAAGAACTTTCCGAACGATGTAAGATGAAATGAATTAGTCTCGACTTGATCTGACATAATATTGATAACGAAACACGATTAATTTGGGCTGTATCCTTTGAGTTTGTTATGGAGCAAAGCGTTTCGCCGTTGGCGAGATACTTTCTTTTGCTTCGCCAAAAGAAAGGTATCCAAAGAAAAGGCGACCCCAGGTCGCAGCGAAAGCCCGGCCCAAAATCGTGCGTCCAAGGCGGCTGGGCAACTCGCTCGTCGCTACCGCTCCTCACTCAGACACTCCCAGCCTTAAAACCTTGGCCACCCAATTTTGTCCGGCTCGCGACCCAATGGGGGATTGGGTGCAAATAGTTGGTATGGCTTTTTCTAATGGCAGCCAGTGCGAAAAGCAGACATCTGCCTACAACTTTGCTAAGTTGGCCAAATATTAGATCTTTAATTGGTCTGCGAGTATTTTAATTTCAGAAAATGTAGGCTTAGGGTTTGCCATGAAGGGAATGATGATAAAACGATATTTGGACCTTTTGCTCTACAGCATAATTGCTTATTTAGTCTTGTCCTTTATTGGTGAGATCACTATTGGCGAGACCACAATCTGGAAAGAATTGCTAACAATACAGAAAAAACTCCATTGCAGTACATGTGACGCTTTAACCTTACATTTTCTTACTCAGATTGTGTTGATAGCTGTCGGCATGATTATTTCAAGCTTAGCATCACATTTTCAGATTTATCATCCAAACAGGCCTGTGTGGCCTAACCTGCGTTTTCCACCTTTAACCTTTTCTGTGTGTTTCGCTGTTTTATATTGGAGTTTTCAATCTCAGCAGCAATTTATAGCCTTAATGGCGAATGGCTGGGGGCTAATTGTCGGTTTGTTAATTTTACCTGTGCTGCATTTTATTCACGGAGATCCCTCGAAAAACAACTCAAATAGTAATCTGAAAAACAGCCGGAACGGTTCGGATGAAAAGCCAAAACGCTCGGATGATGTACCGATAGAATGCATAAAGGATTTGGATGAAGAATTAAAGCCTTTGGCCGAGTCATTGACAAGCAAATTAAAAGGAGACAGCCGACACATAGCAGTATGTGGCGCTTTCGGTACTGGTAAATCAAGTATAATAAAATCCGCAATCAACAAGCTGGAAGAAGATCAAAAAGGCTCTTGGATCCATTGCAATATCGAATTATGGGGGATTGCCACTCACTCCATAGTTGAATTTGTGCTGGAACAGATCACCCTGGCTTTAGCCGATCATTTGGATATAAGCAGTTTGCGGCGACTACCAGCCAATTATCTGGAAGCAATCAAAACCAGCAATACTTCGTGGAGCTTTTTGGCCTCTTTACTGGACAAGCACGAGTCTCCTGATCAGGTACTCAAGCAAATTGACGAGATGTTACGATTAATTAACAAGAAATTGATTGTCACTGTTCAGGATATCGACAGAAACGAAAATAGACAGTCCAGTATGGCTGAGCTTGCAGCCTTACTAGAACGACTCAAGCAATCAGTAGAAAATATTACTTATATTTTTGCGGCCGAGCGTACGACAGGGTTTGAGACTATTCGCCGAGTTTGCCCTGTCCGTTTAGATTTGGCAAAACCCACTTTGACTAACGAGATTAAACAACTGCACAAAGAGCTTGTTGCTGCATTACCTGAGCGCTATTTATCTATTTTGTCAGGTTACGAGCTGGCTTTTACAGAAAGCGAAGCCGCCATGATAGCTGATTTATTACCATCTTATCGGGCCTTTAATGAACTTGA
>NZ_JAIWOI010000314.1 GCF_020217005.1 Rheinheimera sp.
ACAAATGGTTAAACAAGCTTGGGGAAATAACGATGGCGAAAGACGACTTGCAGGAGAAGTTTACCCCCACGAGCTGATACTTATGTACGCACTCAAAAACGAACGCCCCGAAATATTTGAGCTGCTCAATCTTATTAGCGCAGATGGTGGTGAAGTTACACTTGCGACGATCTTAGATAAGCATATGCCACAAGTGACTGATTTTCAGAAAGAATTTTTAATTGAAATTTTTAAGTTTCTTAACTTATTGGATGAATCGATTGTTCGCTTGCGACAAGCTTCATCTGACCTGGAGAATAAAGGGAAAGGAGGAAAAACTAAGACTGACATCTCACTTACAGTAAATTTGAATTTTAAGCTCAGTAGTCTCTCCGTAATCAATCCTGACCGCAAAAAGTTAATGTTACGCGGCGCTATTTTCGGTGAATATTTTAGCCACTTGGCCGCATACTCGTTATTCAAAGAGATAGCTGATGGTCACTTAGATGCTGTTGATACTTTAATTACTAATGTCAGCGAAGGAAACCTTGATGTTTGGCTGGACACGCTAAGTCGCTACGGTGTCCGTATGTTTTTTAACTCAACTCAAGATTTCAAGCTGCCACAAAGAATAATTTCTAAGTTTTTGTGGGTTCCAGAGATAGGCTTATCCCATCCCCTTATGCAAACTATTGATGTCACACTTCAGCATTCAACACAGTTACCTTTGAATAATAACTTTGTTCGCTATTTAGTATCTGATCAATTTTGTGATGATGTCCTCCAATGGATTCCATCTCTAAAGGTACAAGCACTTGGCGATATTATGCTTATGCTTCGTCGAATCAGTGTTAGCGGAAGGGATTCGGATCTCCATGTAATACAAGCAAAATTTGCATGCCAGAGATTGATTATGGATATAGCAAAAGAAAGTTCCGTGGAACATACCGCTATATTGATATCGTTTTTTTGTGAATTAGGAAGTGACTGGCGTTATCTTGAAGAGCTGATTCAAGAAGCGCTAAGTATTGAAGATTTTGGTCTTATAAAGTGTCAGTTAGAAAGCATGAATCTAAATTCCAGTGGTTTGTTAAGTGCATACCAAAAGCTTTATCCAGAACATGACTTGATTAAGTCGGACAAATTGGACAGAGACTATCTTGCTGCACTGGCAGTTCTTGAACGGCTGAGGGAGAAGTAAAGTTTAAAGGGTCAGCATAGAAATTAATTTGGCACAAAGTGACAATACAGACGATCTCAGGAACAGGCCGGGCAACTGCGTTAGCAGACCCTGTCCAGCATGGGTGAAGGCGGGATTTCAGCAAGTCAGCAATCTGACTTGCTGCCGACTGAACGGGTTTTGCTCTGCAAAACCCCGGGGGCGAACAGGAGCCTACATGGATGTATTTACGGCGTGTCTGCGTTGTAGTTGACCGCGCCGTGTGAGTCTAAGCTCCGTGGGCCACTCTTACTTTCAGGCTATTACCGCAGTCACTCTAAAATTTGCCTTAACAACCTATTCACCAAACTAAACCAATTCGCTGTGGTCTGCGTATAACAAGGTCTATTGATCACAAGCGGCGAGAGCTTTTATGTTAACTGAATCTGCTTTAGTGGTACGCGGCGCTCTGGAAGCTGCCGGGCTGGAAACTCCTATGCTGGACAATGGTTTGTCCAATGAGCAGAAGAAACAGCGTTTAACTGAATTGATGACCCAAGTGGTGCACACCCTTGGCCTGGATTTAACAGACGATAGTCTGGCGGAAACTCCGGCCCGTATTGCCAAAATGTATATAGACGAAGTGTTTTCAGGTTTGGATTACAGCACCTTTCCGAAAATTTCGATGATTGACAATAAAATGCGTGCTGACGAAATGGTCAAGGTGCAGAACATCAGCTTTACCAGCACTTGTGAGCATCATTTTGTCACTATAGATGGCACTGCCACTGTGGCTTATATACCGGGCCAGAAAATTATTGGCTTGTCGAAACTGAATCGGATTGTGAAGTTTTTTGCCCAGCGCCCTCAAGTGCAGGAGCGTTTAACTCAGCAAATTCAGGTGTCTTTGCAGGCCTTACTGGGTGTTAAAGACGTGGCGGTCAGCATCGATGCTGTGCATTATTGTGTGAAGTCCCGTGGTGTGATGGATACCAGTTCCAGCACTAAGACTATGGCTTTGGGTGGTGCTTTTAAAACCGACCCAGCAACTCGTTCTGAGTTTTTATCAAAGTTTTAAACCCTTCGTCCTTGGAGCCGCAGCTTTGTTGGCTGCGTTCTCTCGCCCTAATCACATAGCGTGTCTATGTGATTGCGGACTCATTCGCTTGCCACCTCGCTGCAGCCCCAATTACTTTGGGTTATAGCTGGCTGGGTTTAGTTGCAACTGGCACACTAGGCGTATTACTAGTTGCCAAGGGTTGTTGCTATGTTAGCCGGTATTCATCATGTGGCGCTGATTTGCAGTGATTATCAGCGCTCAAAACACTTCTACACTGAAATTCTGGGCTTAAAAGTTCTGGCTGAACATTACAGGGCCGAACGTTTGTCTTACAAGCTGGATTTACAACTGCCTGATGGGAGTCAACTCGAGTTGTTTTCTTTTCCCAATCCACCGCCTCGCCCCAGCACTCCTGAAGCTCAGGGCTTACGCCATTTGGCTTTTCAGGTGCTGGATGTGGCGCAGATGGTGGCACATTTAGAGCAGCATGGTGTTGCAGTAGAGCCAGTGCGGATCGACCCTTATACAGAGCGCTCTTACACCTTTTTTAAAGACCCTGACGGCCTGCCACTGGAGTTGTACCAAATAATGCCAGGCGAGCTGAGGCGCTAAAATCAAAGGGGTGCGCAGCTTTAGGTTGAGCAGCCTGATAATCAAAACCCAAAACGGCGGCCATTGTGGCTGCCATCTGTCCTTGTTGCCAGCTTCCATTGGTGCGGATTAAACCTGCCGCCGGAATGCCAGGGCCTATAGCAGCCAGCCAAATTTGTTCTGAACCGGCTATTTGCGGTACTGGCCCTTTGTAACCAGGTACGACTGAACTTTTGCCATGAGAGCGCCACTGCGCAGCTTCTCCACGGCCATGATCGGTGCTGATTAGCAATGTGGTTTGGTCACGGTAATAAGGGTCGTTTTGTAATTCCTGCCATAAGTCGGCAATAAACTGGTCGCTGCGATGAATCGCTGCCAGGTACTGGTCGTATTGACCCATATGGGCAAAATCGTCGGCTTCACCCAGGGCTATATAGAGCAATTTAGGTTTATGCAGGCGCATATGCTCCAGCGCAAATTCCTGAGTAAATACATCCAGTCGCACTGATGCAAAAGGACTGGGTGTTTTGGCCTGCAACTGATTCAAATACTGTTGTTTTTCGCTGAGTTTTCCTTGTTCCTGCATAAAACCGGCATTCACCGTCAGGCCGGAACGCTTGGTATTTAAGATATAAGGAAACAGATCCCAGGAGCCAAAAGCCGCGACTTTATGCTGCAGTTGTGGCTGTTGGTTTAACCATTCCAGCACGGTCACATTAGGGTTGGCTATTTTGTTATTGCTGTGAATAGTCGGGTCAGAAAATCCGGCCAGCAGTTCCTGATAACCAGGGTAAGAAATCTGGTAGGGGTTGCTGACATTAATGGCTGATCCCTGACTGCGGTCGCCGACAGTAATGCCTTGCTGCTTCACTGTGTTATGCAAAAAGGGCATTAAAAGCTCAGGCTGGGCCGGTTTAAATGCCCGGATCAGTTCCGGTGTTTTCACCCACTGCGATTGTTGATAAAGGGTGGGATCAACTCCGGCAAAAACTTCCTGCCAACGCACGCCGTCTATGCTGACTAATACGACTTTAGGTTCAGCCTTCAGGCTCAGTGGCAATAGCAATACAAGCGACACAAGCCAGTTTAACTTCATTTGTAAGCCCCAACAGCAGTGGATTGGGGCAGATCCTGCCAGCTCAATATGACAACAAAGCTGGAAACTGATGGCAATTCGGTGACAGGACGCTTAGCAAGGATAAAAAAGCTTGCTTTGGCTCTGTTCTACGCTGAAGATAGCCTTCTATAAAAATAGCCGTCTGGAAGTATACCCGTCGCCCTTGAAGCTGCAGCTTTGTTGACTACGCCATTTCGCCTCAGTCACATAGGTTAACTATGCTCCTGGGGTCTCACAGGCTTGTCGCCTCGCCGCAATTTCAAGTTGCCTGGGTATATAGAACAGGCGGTGAAAATAAAAATACCAAGGTGCGTGTCTATGTCCGATTTTAGTTTTCAGCAGGCCTTTGAGTGGCTCAGTTCCGCCATTGCCTCTGTCGTGTTTTATGCCATACCGATTAACGGCGCAGCTTTGCCTGTCACAGTGCTGTGGCTGGTATTGGGCGCCATTGTCTTTACCTGTTATTTAGGCTTTATCAATATCCGAGGTTTTCGCCATGCGATACGGGTGGTGCGTGGCGATTACGCCGATAAAACCGACAAAGGCGATATCACTCAGTTTCAGGCGTTGTCGGCGGCTTTATCCGGCACTGTGGGCACAGGCAATATTGCCGGTGTGGCTGTCGCCATTGCTTTGGGTGGGCCTGGTGCTACGTTCTGGATGATAGTGGCTGGCTTTTTAGGCATGACCACCAAGTTTGTTGAATGCACCCTGGCGGTGAAATACAGAGTATACAATGCTGATGGCAGCACTTCGGGTGGCCCTATGTACTACATCAAAGCCGCTTTGGATAAATATGGTTTGCCACGGCTGGGCAGCTTTTTAGCGGCCTTTTTTGCTATTGCCTGTGTGTTTGGCTCTGCTGGTTTTGTCCATGTGAATCAGGGCTTTTCTCAGGTCAAACTGGTGACAGGTTTTGATAACGCCTGGGTATTTGGCCTGGTCTATTCGTTTTTAGTGGGCCTGGTGATAGTAGGTGGTATTCAAAGTATTGCCCGGGTTACCAGTAAGTTAGTGCCTCTGATGTGCGCCATTTATTTATCGGCCGCTTTTGTATTTTTGGCTATGCATTTCGACGCTATTCCGGCGGCCATCTGGACCATATTACAAAGCGCCTTTGCACCTGAAGCTGCTTATGGTGGTGTGATCGGTGTGATTATTCAAGGCTTTCGCCGCGCTGCTTATTCTAACGAAGCCGGTATTGGTTCATCGCCTATAGCGCATTCGGCGGCCCGGACTAAAGATCCTGTGTCTGAAGGTTTTGTGGGTTTGCTGGAGCCTTTTATCGACACAGTCGTCATTTGTACTATATCCGCCTTAGTCATAGTGGTGAGCGGTGTTTATCTGCAGCCAGGTTTAGATGGGGTGCAAATGACCTCTGCGGCTTTTGGTTCGGTATTCGATTGGTTCCCGTTGGTGCTGATGGTAGCGCTATTGCTGTTTGGCTATTCCACAGTGGTCAGTTGGTCATTTTACGGCTTAAAGTCCTGGACTTACTTGTTCGGTCACAGCGATTTTACTCAGCGTAGTTTTAAAGTGCTGTTTTGTACCGTAGTGGCAATCGGCGCTGTGCCTAATATGCTGGCGGTGTTTGATTTTATCGACTCCATGATCTTTTTAATGGCGGTGCCAAATATTCTGGCTTTGTATTTGTTATTGCCGGAAGTAAAGCAGGATTTAAAAGCTTACCTTTTAAAACATAAGGGCTAAAGCTCAAAGGCCAAAGAATCAGCCTAATACCCTAAATCATTGGGGTTGCAGTGAGGCGACAAGGGAGTGAGACCCCAGGAACATAGACCTCTATGTGACTGGGGCGAAGGAGCGCAGTCAACAAAACTGCAGCTTCAAGGATGACGGGTATTACTTTGCCAAGTAAGCGTAGGCGGTGATAAAAGCAGTTTCCTGAAAACCTTTTAAGCCTGTCTCTTTAAAGTCGATAGGTACAGGGTGACGCGATAACTGCTCTTTAATAAAAGCGCTGGTTAGGATTTCGGTTTTCACATTAGGCAATAATTGCAATGCAGCCTCCATCTTAAAACCAACAGCACCGCCGGCAAACTTGCCTTTTTGTGGCCGTTCACGAATAACAAAAGTGTCGATTTTGTAATCTTCAGCCAGCTTGGCGAAAATGAACTGAAATTTCTTCATCTGCTCGCTGTCCTGATCTTTTAACAGCGGCAAACGTACAGTGCGGCAATCCGGAATATCAAACAGGCCGCTATCTATAGCCAATAAACACAAAATGGCTTCACTGCCTTTCATTTCAACACCACAAACGCGCATAGGAATATCTCTGACTAACTTAAGTTGGGCATATTATGACAGCTAAATAAGGAAAAACTATAGCCAAGTGTTGGTCGCTGAAACCACAGTTTGTTTTAGCAACAAATGTTGGGACGCGGGTTTATCTCCGCTCGTCTGGCGTCCACTATGCGACTTGGGCGAAAGCACGCAGTCAACGACGCTATGGCTGCAAGTCGGCGGGAAAGCCCCCTAAGTAATTGCGGTCAGAGCAAGGCGACAAGGGATTGAGTCCCAGGGAGCATAGTCCACTATGCGACTTGGGCGAAAGCACGCAGTCAACAACGCTATGGCTGCAAGTACGACGGGGGAAAGAAAAAAGCAGACAAATCTGACAGGGGGGAGGCGATTTGTCTGCTCACAGTGAGTTCAGATCTTAGTTGTATGCTTTGGCCGGGGAAGCCAGGCATCACTACAACAAGATCTTATTACTGCTGAAAATCTTCGTCATCAACATCCCACTGGCTTACCGAAATCTGCCGGTAAAACGACCAGTGCTGCAACAACCAGTTCAACCAATGATGATGAACGTCATGATCTTGCGGAATATGGAATGACATACCAGTCTCCTTTCACTATATCCGGGCCTTTACGCTAGTAGGGCCCAGAATAGCGATGTTAGATGACAATACCTTTTCAATCCGTCACTTTTAACGTTGACGCTGTGTACACAGGGCTAGCAGCTTTTAACTTTTCATTTAAAAGAGCCAGGTTGTGTTTGTTAATTTCACTTTGCTCCAGCGTAGTGGCCTGTTGAAAATCAGCTAAAGCTGCAACAGGATCTTGCCCCATCAAACGGGCGACACCACGGTTAGTGTATGCAAAGGAGCGCATTTCACGTTTGTAGCTACTGTCAGAGCTTTCGGCACGACGGGCGGCATAAATGGCTGAACTGCATGCTTGCTCTGCCTGTTTAAATTCCGCCATGTGGGTGTAAGCCACACATAAGCTCATGTTTTTACTGAATGAGTCTGCTTGTTTGTCTGTCGCTGCTGTTGCTTCCGCAACACCATCCTGATACAGACCTGCTTTAATTTTGCTCACGCCGGGGGTATCTTCGATCAATACCATTTTAAATCCGCTGGTGGCAGCGCTGGCGACAAAAGAACTTGAGGCCAACAGCATCACTGCTACTTTTTTGCCAAAGCTAAGGGATGTCGCTTTCATAATTTACTCTCCAGTACTCTTCAATAATTTCATTTCAAAGTGCAGGTTATTCACTGCACTGTGCATACTTTAGAAAGTTAATAACGAACTGACAAAGGATATAAATCCAACCGATAAGTGAGAAAAATTCATTCATTTGGCGCTAAAGAATGTCATCTGGAGCTGATCCGGCGCGAAATGGAGAGGGGTGATATTGACTGAAACCTACGTCCCTGTAGGTGAGATGCAGACCAAAGCTGGCACAGTGAACAGAATGCAAGAGCGTTAAAAAGCGCGCTGAAAGCTCTGTAATATCCAATTTACCAGCAGTTGAATTTGTGGTTTGTTTGGATCTGTTTCATGTTGTACCAAATAATATTTATCGCGGCTTTCAAGTTCTTCACTGAACAGGCGCTTTAAACTGCCACTGGCAAACCAGGAGTGGCTGATAGGCCAAGGCACCAGTGCTATACCCAGTCCCTGTTGGGCGGCCCTGGCCACGCTGAACATACTATCGAGCTGTATTACTTGTTTTGGAGTAAAGCTTTCCATTTCCAGCTGCTCCGCCCATTGATGCCAGGACCAGGGTCTGGCCTGATGCACCAGGCAAGGTACTTTGGTTAAGGCTTCAAAACCAAGTCCATCCAGTTGCTGGTACAAAGCCGGGTTACAGGCTGGTACATAGCTGATAGGAAATAATTCGTAGGCAATTTTGTCGGTAGGCTTACTGCTGGCCAATAAAATCTGTAGGTCAGTATGTTTTGCCGGGTCTTGTCGGGATTTGATTGTCTCAACTTTCAGGTTGATATCAGGATGTTGTTCTGACCAGCCAACAAGTTTGGGTACAAACAGTTCACTGGCAAAAAATTCCGGCATTGAAATACTGATTTCTGTAGGATTTTTTTGCAGGCTAAAAGTTCGTAAGGTTTGTTCCAATTCACGCATTAGTGGCAATAACGCCTGATAAAAGGCTTTGCCCTGAGCAGTCAGCTCAACTGATCGGGTTTGACGTATGAACAGGTCCAGTCCCAGCTCTGATTCCAATTGTTTAATTTGATGACTGACGGCTGAAGGCGTCAGATACAACTGGCGGGCAGTTTCTTTAAAACTTAAACAGTCGGCGGCGACACAAAAACAGCGTAGGCCGCGCATCGAACTATGTATGGCCATAAGAATTCACAATTGTTACCAAGGACGCTGAACTTAAGCAAAAATGGAACCATAAGTTCATTGTGTTGATTATAAAGGTTTTTTTTATTATCTAATCTGCAGGCTGAACCGACACTGGTCATCTATGCACCAACATGGTGCGTTGATGCCTGCAAAAAGGATACTGGCAAGTATAATAGCTGTTTTATGAATTAAAATGACAGTCTGCTTTAATTCGCTCTAACTCGCAGGCAATCATAAACTGCCAGGCCTCCAGATGGCGTTTGGCGCTGTCAATGCTATCCCCCCAGACGTACAGGCCGTGACCACGCACTAAAAATGCATAAGGTAAGACTTCACGATCAAAGCGTTGGTGTAATTCCTGCAGTATGAGCCCGGTAGATTGTGGCTCCAGAATAGCCAGCGGACTGCAACTGAGTTGCGCTGAACTGGCGGCCACCTGCTGTTGCATTTCATATCCAACGACAAGGTGTTGGTCAGCTTTAATTAAGCGGGAAAACACCGTAGCCTGCAGGTCCTGAACTTGCAGTATCACTTTGTGCTGAGGGTTAAACTGATACAAAAACTGGTGGATAGCTGTAGCTGTATCAGGTTGTTTTTGGCTTGGCCAGTCGAGTGAAATCAAATCCGCCGGACTTAACTCGTTTTTATCTTTGCTGTGGGCAGTAAAAAGCGCGCTATGCTCAGAAGTACGGATCGAAAATAGTCCACTGCCTGTAGGCGACCACTGACGTTGGGCTATCCAGCGGCCCAGAGTACAGAGCTGGATTGCATAAGGATTTAATTGATTAGCCTGAATAGTTTGATTCATCTTGATGTTTAGACGTCTACACGTGAAACTGTCTGGATGATAGCATTCGTTAGTTATTCAAGCCAGCCAGTTTTATAATGTTTTTACGTGGTTGTGAGATTTAATTATGAAGTTACAAAGTAAATTACCCGCCTTAGGTACCACTATATTCAGTCAGATGTCGCAATTAGCGGCAGAGCATCAGGCTATTAATTTATCTCAGGGTTTTCCCGACTTTCAGTCCAATCCACGCTTGATCGAATTATTAGCTGAATCAGCACGCGATGGATGGAATCAATATGCGCCTATGCCTGGAGTATTAGCGCTGCGGCAACAAATTTCAGTGTTGGTAAAGCGTTGTTACCAAAGGGATCTTTGCCCTGAACAGCAAGTCACTGTGACCAGTGGTGCCACCGAAGCATTGTTTGTCGCTATTCAGGCTTTAGTCCGGCCTGGTGATGAAGTGATAGTTTTTGATCCTGCTTATGACAGCTACCAGCCTGCGGTAGAACTGGCTGGTGGCTTTACAGTGCATGTGCCTTTGTTACCACCTTTGTATCAGGTGGATTGGACTCAACTGGAAAAACAGATCAGCAAAAAAACGCGGCTGATTATCGTCAACAGTCCACACAATCCGACTGGTGCAGTGTTCAGTCACCAGGATTGGATGGCGCTGCAGGCGCTGGTATTAAAACATCGTCTGTATTGCATTAGTGATGAAGTTTATGAACATTTGGTGTTTGACGGACAGCCCAGACATAGTGCTAATCAATATGCCGAACTGGCAGAGCGTACAGTCGTAGTGTCGTCTTTTGGAAAAACCTTTCATGTGACAGGCTGGAAGCTTGGCTATGCGGTCGCTTCTGTTGAACTGACCAGCGAATTTCGGAAAATTCATCAGTATGTAACTTTTTCCAGCTTTACTCCGGCGCAACATGCCATCGCTCAGTTGTTACTGGAACAACCGGATCAAGTGCGTGAACTAGCCGCTTTTTATCAAAAAAAACGTGATCAATTCCGCCAGGCGTTAGCAGCTTCAGCCTGGTCCTTATTGCCTTGCCGGGGCAGCTATTTTCAGCTGGCAGACTATAGTGCATTCAGTGATTTGGATGATGTGGCTTTTTGCCACTGGCTGACCAGGGAGCATAAAGTTGCAGCTATTCCTTTGTCGGTGTTTTACCGCCAGCCCCCCAGTCAGCGTATAATTCGTTTTTGTTTTGCCAAAGAGCCGCAGACATTGGCTGTGGCGACGGAGATTTTATGTCAGTTATCCGTGTTGCGTTAATTCAGTCCGACCTGGTTTGGCAGGATAGTGCTGCCAATCGCAACGCGTTGGAGCAACAGATCCAAACACATAAAGGTGCACAACTCTTTCTGTTGCCAGAGATGTTTAACACAGGTTTTAGCATGGATTCGACGCGTATTGCTGAAACTATGGAAGGGCTTACAGTACAATGGATGCAGCAACAAGCTAAACATACAGGGGCCGCGATTTGTGGTTCTGCGGCTATTGCTGAGCAAGGGCACATCTTTAACAGATTGTTGTTTGTGACCCCGGATGGCGCAGTGCAGTGTTACGACAAGCGACACCTGTTTCGGATGGGTGCAGAGCAGCAGCATTATCAGGCGGGGTCTGAGCGGGTAATTGTCTCTTATCTTGGCTTCCGTTTTTGTTTGCAGGTTTGTTACGACTTACGTTTCCCGGTTTTTGCCCGTAATCAGCAGGATTACGATGTGTTGATTTATGTGGCGAACTGGCCACAACCACGACGTCAGGTTTGGCGCACTTTATTGCAGGCACGTGCAATAGAGAATCAGGCTTATGTATTGGGCTGTAACCGGGTTGGTACAGATGGCAATGCGTTAAATTACAGTGGCGACAGTATGGTGATTAATTATTTAGGTCAGATCCAGACTGAACTACCTGCTGGTCAATCAGGAGTGCTAATGGCCGAGTTGGATTTAGACGCTTTACAACAATTTAAACAAAAGTTTCCGGCTTATCTGGATGCAGACCCTTTTGTATTAACGCCTTCATTTTAAGGAGAACCCATGTATCAGCGGCAAGTGACGGTACTGGTGTATTTAAGTTTTATGTTATTGGGTTTGCTCAGTATTTTGTGGGGTATTTTGTTACCTGACATTATGGGTCAGTTACAGATGTCGCCAGCCGCCAGCGGATTGTTTTTTGCCTGTTTGTCTTTGGGCTCTATTACCGGCGCGTTTTTAGGCGGTAAGTATGTGCAAAAGTTTGAATTTGTGCCTTTGTTTGCCGTGCTTTTACTGATTTTAGTGGTGCTGATTATTGGAGCATCTTTGGTGCAGTACTGGCCTCTGTTGTTGTTTTTTGTCTTTACTTTAGGTTTAACCTGCTCAGGCCTTTTTACCATAGGCCACACCCTGATCGCGCGGCTTTATGTTGAAAAACGAGCCCGTATGATGGGTTTTATGGATTTTATGTTTAGCTTAGGGACCTTAGCGGCACCTTTATACGTCGTAGTCTTGTATTGGGGTATTGAAGACTGGCGTTGGCCTTTACGTATTCTGGCGGTGTTTTTAGCTGGAACCGCCTTATTCGCCTGGTATTTGGGGCGCACTCATCAAAGTCCTGCTCATATGGCACATGCCAAAGGCAGTTTGTCGTATCGCCAGGTGATGAAGAAACCGGTGTTTTTTGCTTTGGCTTTAATGATGTTTGGCTATGGTGCTGTGGAATGGGGTCATGGTAACTGGTTTGTCACCTATGCCAGTCAAGGGTTAGCTTTAAGCACTGAGCAATCACGGTTAATTTTTGCCTTTTTTACCGGAGGTATGGTGTTAAGCAGGTTAAGTTTTTCCTTATTTTTACGCTGGTTTACCAGCGCTCAGTTACTGATGATCCTGGTGCTTTGTGCCTTTTGTGGCGCGGTACTAGTGAAAATCACTGCGGTGCCTGCTTTATTGCAATTGGGTAACTTTGCTTTAGGTTTAGGCTTAGGCGCTATTTTCCCGCTGATGCTCACTGCGGCTATGGATCTGGACAGCGATAATGGCCCTGTACTTTCTGGTCTTGCCAATATCGGTGGCTCAATAGGCTATCAGGCTGCAGCTTTGGGCACAGGTTTAGCAGCGCAGCAAGTGGGTATTGCGACTGCCTATTGGCTGATCCCTATACTGGCGGTTTGGTTATTAGGCACCGTCAGTTATTTCAGTTATTTGTTGCATAAAAAACACACGCAAGCTTGTATACCCAAGTAACTTCAAAATGCAGAATTCAGCGGGAGAAAAAAGCGCTTTAGGCAAGGCAGCTGTTGGAAGCTTTAGTGGTTCTAAAGCGACAACAGTTAACGCGGCATAAAGCGCTTTTAGCCCCGCCCGAAGGGAGTCGCTGGGCGATTGCACTGCGGTGTTAGCCTGTCT
>NZ_JAIWOI010000369.1 GCF_020217005.1 Rheinheimera sp.
TCCACATCAGCGGTTGGTGTATCAGTTGCCACAGTGTCAGCCGCCGGTTCAGGTGGTGCTTCAAGCCCTTGTTCTGCTTGTTTTTTTGCTTTAGCTCTGGCTATGGCTGCCGCTACCGCAGCTTTTTTCGCATCCACATCAGCAGTTGAAGTGTCAGTTGCCACAGTGTCAGCCGCCGGTTCAGGTGGTGAGTCAGCCCCTTGTTCTACTTGTTTTTTGGCTTTAGCACGGGCTAAAGCTGCAGCTATAGCGGCTTTGCGTGGGTCTTCGGCCGCATCGGCGGTCTGTGCGGATGACGCTGCAGTAACGGACTGCTGCTTCTGTTGTTGATAGGCTAAAGCTTCAGCTTTTTTCCTCTCGCGCTCAGCAATAATCTGTTCTTTATTTAAAGTCGGTGCAGGCTGGTGCTGAGTACGTTCCAGAGCTTGCTGCACCGCGGCGGCACTTTGAGCTGCCTGACCGCTGGCTTGTTGCTGAGCAACGCGCTGTGCGGCAAGTTGTTGATTACGTTCAGCACGTTCTTGCTTCTCGCGCTCTAAGCGTTCGGTGCGGGCATCAAAACGCGCTTTGGCTTGTTCGGCTTTTAAGGCTTCGCGCTGCGTTTCCCGAATGTCTGCCTTGGCAACCCGGTAATAGTGCACCAGCGGAATTTCGCTGGGGCAGACATAAGCACAAGCGCCGCACTCAATACAGTCGGATAAATTGTATTCGGCCAGTTTGTCCTGATCCTTGGCTTTGCTGTACCACAATAGCTGCTGCGGTAATAAGCTGGCAGGGCAGGCGTCAGCACAAGCGCCGCAGCGAATACAGTCCATTTCTTCAACTGCAGCGCCAAGCTCGTTTTCTGTTGGGGCCAGAATACAGTTGGTGGTTTTCACCACAGGTACAGACCAGTCTGCTATCGCAAAGCCCATCATAGGGCCACCGACAATAATACGTTGCTGTTTTTCTGCCTGAAAACCACAAGCGTTTAGCAAGTCTGAAATAGGAGTGCCGATCAGCGCCAGCACGTTTTGCTGCTGGGCTAGCGTTTCACCAGCCACTGTCACCACACGATGGATCAACGGAATATCATCCAGTACAGCTTGTGCTATCGCAAAAGCGGTGCCGACGTTTTGCATTACTATGCCAATATCCAGAGGCCTGCGACCCGCCGGCACTTCTTTATTGGTCAGTAATTGGATCAGCTGTTTTTCACCACCTGACGGATATTTGGTGGGTACTTCCCGAACGAAGTAGTTATCTCTTTGGCCTATGGCAGCTTTTAATGACGCTGCTGCTATCGGCTTATCGTCTTCTATTCCAATCAATACCGCTTTTGGACTCAGCAGTTTTACCAGTATCTCTATACCGGCAATAATGTCGCTGGCGCGCTCCTGCATCAGTAGATCATCTGCTGTGATATAAGGCTCACATTCCACGGCATTGATAATCAGATAATCCACAGGCTGCTTTACATTCACTTTAATATGAGTTGGGAAACCAGCGCCGCCCATACCGGAAATGCCGGATTCCTGAATACGTTCTAATAAAGTGTAATTATCTACCAGAGTCGGATCCAAAGGTTTGCGCGGTCGCCATTCGTCCATACCATCCGGAATCAGCACCAAAGTAGGTTCAGCTAAACTGGAAGGGTGAGCGCTGGTGTGCAGTTCAATAGCATGCACTGTGCCTGAAGTTGGCGCGTGCACAGGCACCGCCATCGCATTGTCTGCCTGCGTCAGAGCCTGGCCTTTGAGCACCCGATCTCCTACTTTGACCAGCACTTTACCCGGTACACCTATGTGCTGACGCAGCGGTATATATAAACGGTCAGGAATATCCAAAAGCGCTACCGGCTTTTGATTGGTGCGCTCTTTGCGGCTTGGAGGATGAATGCCACCATGAAAGTCCCAGACTTTTCCCGCCTGGATCTGTTGAAATAAAGTAGGCAAGTTAGGACTCCAGCACTTTTACTGGTATAGCTTTTAAGTCCCATTTCCAGCGTTCAATACTGCTGGCCAAAGGCACCATATCTATACAATCCACAGGACAAGGTTCAACACATAAATCACAACCTGTACACTCATCGACAATAACAGTGTGCATTTGCTTGGAAGCGCCCACTATGGCGTCAACCGGGCAGGCCTGAATACATTTAGTACAGCCAATACACTCGTCTTCGCGGATAAAAGCGACACGTTTTATTGCCGGAGTTTGAGCTGCATCCAGAGGTTTAGCTTCCACTCCCATCAAATCGGCCAGCTTTTTGATGGTGGCATCACCGCCCGGCGGACATTTATTGATGTCATCGCCATTGGCAATGGCTTCAGCATAAGGCCTGCAGCCAGGATAACCGCATTGACCGCATTGAGTTTGCGGTAAAATTTCGTCAATTTGCTCCACCAGCGGATCGGCATCCACTTTAAAACGAATAGCGGCGTAGCCCAAAGCAGCACCAAAAACCAGCGCCAGAATACCCAAAGCCCAAAGGGCAGTGATAATAGACATTTACACTTTCACCAAACCAGTAAAGCCCATAAAGGCCAGTGACATTAAACCCGCGGTAACCATGCCAATAGCAGCACCTTTAAAAGATACAGGCACATCGGCAGCGGCCAGTCGTTCGCGCATGGCTGCAAACAATATCAGTACTAAAGAAAAGCCGACAGCAGCTCCAAAGCCATATACCACAGAAGAGAAGAAGTCATGACGCGCGTTCACGTTTAAAAGCGCCACACCTAAAACTGCACAGTTGGTGGTGATCAAGGGTAAAAAGATACCTAATAAACGATACAGGGTAGGGCTGGTTTTATGCACCACCATTTCGGTAAATTGCACTACAACAGCAATGACCAGAATAAAAGCCAAAGTGCGCAGGTACATTAGATCCAGGGGTTGTAATAAGTAAAAGTCCACCAGATAGCTGCAAAGAGAGGCCAGGGTCAGCACAAAAGTAGTGGCCATCGACATGCCAATGGCAGTCTCAAGTTTTTTTGATACGCCCATAACAGGGCATAAGCCGAGAAACTTTACCAGTACAAAGTTATTGACCAGTACGGTACTGACCAGCAACAGCAAAAATTCCGACATAAAAGAACCCCAGAAAAAAGTCGCGCTATTATGAAGCTTTGTAAGGTCTGAAACAACAGCACTGAACGCGAATAGCTCTTATCTGAACCTATGGCACCGGATAAAACTGATTAAAAACTGTGGGGCGGGTCTTATACACGCCCGTCTATACAAAACCGTGGTTCAGTTGGATATTTGTATAAAGGTTTATTCTAATGGCGCCGGTTTACTCAGGTAATAACCTTGTATACCGTCAATCAACAAGGATTCCAGCATTTGTTTTTCTGCCGCTGTTTCTACGTTTTCGGCAAATACCGCAACTCCAATACGGTGCGCTAAATCCACCATCAGCCGGACAAAATACTGATTGTTTTTATCTTCTTCTATTTGTCTGGTATAGCTGCCGTCCATTTTGACAAAGTCAGGTTTTAAATCACGGAAAAATTTAAAAGACGTAATACCAGCACCAAATTTTTCCACTGTCACTCGGGAGCCACACTGATGCAGCATATCAATCAGGCGTTTACTTAACTTCAAATTCTGCTGCAAACCCCATTCACTGATCTCAAACACCAGTCTGGAGGTTAGTTCACTTTCTTTTAATAAGCGGCGCTCAAGATAACTAATAAAGCTTTCATCCTGCACCGAATGCGCTGATAAATTTAAACCAAAACTCTGGCCTGGATTATTGGCCACCAAGGTCAGTGCTTGCTCTACGATCATCTGCTCAATCTCGATCAATTTATCGAGTTTTTGCGCCATATCTAAAAACAGCGCAGTAGGTAACAGTTGATCGTCGTTACTGCGAAAACGCACCAATAACTCAGAGTAGGTTTTGCTGGTTTTATTCAAAGGCTGGATAGGCTGAGCTAACAAAGTTAAACCCTGGTTTTGCAGCACTTCGTCAATCAGATTACGCCAGTTTTTGGTACTGAATGAGGATTCAGCGGTTTGCTCCTGATGGTCCGTAAACAAGTACCATAAGTTGGTTTGTTTGTTGGCGCGGCTTTGTTTAGTTTTGGCTAAACCAAGAGCTGTATCAGCCATCGCCAGCAATTCGCCTAACGGCTTACCCTGTGCGACCTGTACTAAACCTGTTAAGGCGACAGAATCCAGCTGCTTTTGCTGCTGATACTGATCAAAGTTCTGTTGCAGCAATAACACCAACTCTTCAGTTTGTTCGGTAGTTATGTGTGGAAACAATACACAAAAATCTGTGTTGTTCAGACGAAACAACGGGCTTTCATCCGACAGTTGCGGCAACTGCTTTAACAAATCGGCCATTTCTTTGATATACAAATCTCCCGCCAGATAACCCTGTTTATGATTGATCTGAGGTAATGAGTGGCAGCGCACCAATAAAAACAACGATTGATGCACAGCATTCGCTGCTTTGAGTTGTTGTTCGTAATAACGCACAAATTGCTGACGGTTCGGCAAGGACGTTAGCTGATCGTACAACGCCAGTTCCAGCAGATAGTCAGTACCTGAAGTCGGAGCCTGAGAAGGCACTTGTTGTACCGTGGCTGGCGCCAGTTGCACCGCTTCCTCTATAGGATGTGGTGGCAAAGCTTTTAGCTTTTTCGGTCTGGCTGGTTGCAAATAATAGGGTAATAAGCCCAGCAGCAGCGGACCAAAAAATAAAAACAGACTAAAAAGTTCCAGCTGGGCTAAGTGCTCAGACAGCTGGGGTAAAAATTCTACCTGTAAATTGTGCGCCTGATCTTTAACAGAAGCTGGTGTCACAGGCCGGCCAAATTGCGCTAACAACCAGGAAGACGCAGTAAAAGGCGCCATCGTATTGCTTTGCTCGTGTAAGACCACACCGTCAAGTTGGCTGACTTTTAAATAAGGTAAGTCGAAACTGCTGCTTAGCTGTCGGGTCAGGATCTTGGTATCGCCAGTCAAATCGCTGGCTAACATTTGTTGAATAGCGCTGTAGTGAAGCTGGTACAAACTTTGAATTTGTTGGGCTGCAGAAAACCAGAACAGCCATAGTGCCAACAACGCCGATAGGATAGCGGCAGTCCAGTGACTTAAAGCAACAAAGGATGGAGACTTCATAGCATGCAACTCATACTGAATTTTTTGCCCAGGCCAGAATATCAGAAAATAAGCTTAAGGTATTTCAAGAAAAAACACTAAGAAAAAGAGACAATTAAGAGAGGAAACAAGATGTATTTTAGGTGGCTCCCCAGGTTGGACTCGAACCAACGACCTACGGATTAACAGTCCGCCGCTCTAACCGGCTGAGCTACTGAGGAATTCTATACGGTTATTTATTTTTTATTATTTCAGTTGGCTCCCCAGGTTGGACTCGAACCAACGACCTACGGATTAACAGTCCGCCGCTCTAACCGGCTGAGCTACTGAGGAACTGAAATAATGCTGTTGAGACTACAGTGGCTCCCCAGGTTGGACTCGAACCAACGACCTACGGATTAACAGTCCGCCGCTCTAACCGGCTGAGCTACTGAGGAACTGTGTTCTGCAACGGGGCGCAATACTAATGCCCGTCTTAAACACTGTCAACACTTTGGCTGGTGCTTTTTCACAAAAGAAGTTTACTTGCTGTTTGTTTAGCCAAAGCCAGTCGAAAAGCTGCGCAAAACTAATTTTTTCATATGCAAAAGCTATTCGTAACTCTGTTGTCATATTAGATTTTGTCAAAGTCAGGCCACTAAAGGGCTGGCGTAAGTTACCCACAGATTCTGTGGATAAGTCTGTGAATTGTTGGTCATTAAGCAAGGCCAAGCCTTAGAACATAAGGCTTAGCGCCAGATCAATAGGTTTGCGACTAATTTTTTATCCCTTATAAAACAATTGGTTACGAATATGATAGATCTGAAACTTTATGCAAAACTCAATTCTGCAAACAAAATTTCTATGCAAAACGCTGTTGTGAACATTTTTTCACAAACTTGTTCAGATTTACTTCAATTTGGTCGCTTTGCGGGTAGTGCGCACCTGCACTTTTCTCTACAATAGCGCCCACCTGCGCTTAAGCTGACTGTTATGACTCAATCCACTTCGAAACGCCCTGATCTGCTCAAAGGTGATATTCAGGCCACCATGAAACAAATGACGGTGCCAGTACTGTTTGGCATGATCACCTTAATGTCATTCAATCTCATCGATACCTTCTTTATTAGTATGCTGGGTACGGCCGAATTGGCTGCTGTCAGTTTTACTTTTCCGGTGACCTTTACCGTGATTAGTCTGGCTATAGGTCTGAGCATTGGTACTTCAGCTGTAATAGCCAGAGCTTTGGGCAGTGGTGATCAACAAAGCGCCCGCAGCGACGGTTTAGCCGCCTTGTGGTTATCTGCTTATTTAGTCATCGCCTTGTCTATAGTGGGCTTTTTAACCATAGACCCTTTATTCCGGTTACTCGGAGCCAAAGAAGATACTTTGCCTTTTATCCACGACTATATGGATATCTGGTTTTTTGGAGCCGTATTTCTGATTACTCCTATGATAGGTAATGCGGTACTCCGGGCCGCAGGGGACACTAAAACTCCTAGTATTCTGATGGCTTGCGCCGGCCTATTAAATGCAGTGCTGGATCCGATCCTTATTTTTGGTTGGGGCCCTGTACCGGCTATGGGCGTAGCCGGGGCTTCGCTGGCCAGTTTAATTTCCTGGTTATTGGGTTTTGGTCTGATCCTGTATTTGCTGATGGTGCGCCGTAAACTGGTGGATGTAGGCCATCAGCCTTTGGCTGAATTCGTCAAAATCAGCCGGAAAATTCTGCATATAGGTTTACCTGCTGCCGGTGCCAATATGCTGACGCCACTGGCGATGGGCATTTTAACTGCATTAATGGCCAGTTATGGTGCAGAGGCCGTAGCTGCTTTTGGTGTAGGAGCCCGTATTGAAAGTATTGCTTCTTTAGTTGTATTAGCTTTATCTATGACTTTGCCACCCTTTGTCAGCCAAAACTACGGTGCCTGTGCCTATCATCGCATTGATCAGGCTTACCGCAGTTGCATTAAGTTTATTCTGGCCTGGCAGTTTGCTGTGTATCTCGGCTTAGCGGCCTGCGCCTGGGTACTGGCTGATGTGTTTACGGAAGATCCATTAGTAGCACAGTACATCCGCTACTTTATCTGGATTTTGCCTTTAGGATATGGCCTGCAGGGCATTATTATTTTGACCAACTCGTCCTTTAACGCTTTGCATCTGCCGCTGAATGCCTTGCAGCTTAGTGTGGTCAGGCTTTTTGTGTTCTACGTGCCTTTTGCTTATATAGGTGGCCTGATAGGTGGAGTGGTAGGAGTTTTTGTCGGAGGCTTAGTGGCCAATGCTTTTACTTCTTCTCTGGCATACAGCTGGTTTAAACGTAAACTGGCCGCGTTAACTTTAAGTGGAGAATCCTGATGAGCCGCGATTTCGAATTAGTCTCCAACTATAAGCCTGCCGGTGATCAACCTGGCGCTATCGCCAAGCTGGTGGACGGCCTGGAGTCTGGTTTGGCTCATCAAACCTTATTAGGGGTTACAGGCTCGGGTAAAACTTTCACTATGGCTAACGTGATAGCGCAAGTGAACAGACCAACGCTGATTATGGCGCATAACAAAACCCTGGCTGCTCAGCTTTATGGTGAGATGAAAGAGTTTTTCCCGAATAACTCGGTGGAATACTTCGTGTCCTATTACGACTACTACCAGCCAGAAGCTTATGTGCCAGCCAGTGACACCTTTATTGAAAAAGATGCCTCTATTAACGAGCATATAGAGCAAATGCGTTTATCAGCGACCAAAGCGCTAATGGAAAGGCGTGATGTGGTCATTATCGCCTCTGTTTCCGCTATCTACGGTTTGGGTGATCCGGAATCCTATATGAAGATGCTGTTGCATCTGAAAGTAGGCGACATAGTCGACCAGCGTTCTATCCTGCGCCGTCTGGCCGAGCTGCAATACAATCGCAATGATGCCGCTTTTGAACGCGCCACTTATCGGGTACGTGGCGATGTGATTGATGTGTTTCCGGCTGAATCCGACGAAATAGCTGTACGCATTGAACTGTTTGACGAAGAAATTGAACGCATCAGTTTATTTGACCCTTTGACAGGCTCAGTGGAGAAAGTGGTCAGTCGTTACACTATTTATCCAAAAACCCACTATGTGACGCCACGGGAAAAAATTCTTGAGGCGACAGAGCGTATTAAGGTGGAATTGAAAGAACGCCGTGCCCAGCTGTTGGCAGAAAATCGTTTGATTGAAGAGCAGCGTATAGGCCAGCGTACCTTGTTTGATTTGGAAATGATGGTGGAGCTAGGCTATTGCTCCGGCATAGAAAACTACTCGCGCTATTTATCCGGCCGGGCCGAGGGTGAACCACCTCCAACATTGCTGGACTATTTCCCGGCCGACGGCCTGATGTTTATTGACGAATCACACGTCACCATTTCGCAAATCGGTGCTATGTACAAAGGCGACCGTTCACGTAAAGAAAACCTGGTGAACTACGGTTTTCGCCTGCCTTCAGCTCTGGACAACAGGCCACTGAAATTTGATGAATTTGAGTCGATAGCGCCGCAGCGTATATATGTTTCAGCCACACCAGCGGATTACGAGTTAAAACAATCAGCGGGCGAAGTGGTAGAGCAGGTCGTGCGGCCAACTGGTTTAGTGGATCCAGTCATTGAAATCCGTCCGGTGGCAACACAGGTGGACGATCTGATGTCTGAAGCTATGCGCTGCGCCAAACTGGGTGAGCGGGTACTGGTCACTGTACTGACCAAAAAGATGGCCGAGGATTTAACAGATTATTTGGCAGGTCATGGCGTCAAGGTACGGTATTTACACTCAGACATAGACACTGTAGAGCGGATGGAAATTATCCGCGACTTACGTTTAGGTGTATTTGATGTGCTGGTGGGTATTAACCTGTTGCGGGAAGGTCTGGATATTCCTGAAGTGTCATTGGTGGCCATACTGGACGCGGATAAAGAGGGCTTTTTGCGTTCAGAGCGCTCCCTGATTCAAACCATGGGGCGTGCTGCCCGTAACCTGGCAGGTAAAGCTGTGCTTTATGCTGATCGCATCACAGGGTCGATGCAAAGGGCTATCGACGAAACTGAAAGGCGACGGGCTAAACAAATCGCCTACAACGAATTGCATGGCATCACACCAACCGCTATTAAGAAGAAAATATCGGACGTGATGGATCTGGGCCAGGATGCTGATTTGCCTAAAGTGGCGGAGAAAATCAAACTGGCCAAAGGCAAAACGCCATACCAGCTACAGGCCGAAATCAAACAACTGGAACAAAAAATGCTGCAGCATGCCAGGGACTTGGAATTTGAAATGGCAGCGCAACTGCGTGATCAAATTCATCAATTACGTGAAGCCTTACTCGAAATCTAGTCCATTTAAATAGGGCTCTCTGATGCTTAGCTATTTACCATCCGAGAGCTCTTTTTTTGTCCAAGATGTTTCATAAAACATAAATTGTTACTTATCTGATTGATATTCATACACATTATAACAATGCTGTTCAGACAACATTAACTTTCAGAGCATTAGACTGCCTGTGTTTTCTCAACCAAAAGGTAGTACCTATGAAACGTTCTATGCTCGCTTTACTTATCGCTGTAGTCTCAACCGGTGTGGCAGCGAACAGCTATCAAAATGAATCCTCAGTGGATTATATCAATGGTGATATCAACAACATTGACGTTGATGCCTGGCAATTAAAACATCAATATTTCTTCAATGCAGTAGACACCTCGGGCAATACTCCTCGTGCTGAAGCTGCGTTCATCAACAAAAACGCCAGTGTCTTTGGTACTTTGTCCCGCACTTCTGTAGGTGATTTTGATCAGAATGGCTGGTCCGTAGGTGGTGAGTATATGGATCAAAGCCATAACTTCTACGGTAAGCTCGAATGGATGCACTACAGCGGCGACGACAGCCAGGATGTGGAAGGTACGCTGGGTTACTTCATCAGCAACGACTGGTTAGTAGGTGCCATTTTTGAGCACAACAGACCGGATCAAGGCGGTAGCAGCACCAATTATGGTGTGATGACCAAGAAGTTATGGGATTTAGGCACAGGAGATATGATCAATCTGGAAGCCAACATCCTGGATTACCGCAATGATTCAGCCACACGTTATGGTGTTGGTGCAGATTACTACTTCGGTAAAAACTTCTCCGCTGGTGTTGGTTACCAGTGGATCTCTGACGGAGTTTTAAGCGAAAGTGAAGACAGCCTGAGTTTACGCACTAAGTGGTTCGCGCTGCCAAACCTGTCTTTGTCGGCCAGCGTTGCATTTGACGCACTGGAGACGGGAGATGATTTGTATCAGGTAGGTGCGAGCTACCGCTTCTAAATAGGGCAATGCCCGGCTATCCCTGAATAAGTGTAGGGGCGACCTTTATGGTCGCCCTTTTTTTAGCCACAACCCGTCATTGAATTTTGTGTTGGAATTCTCGGGCGGGGATAAACCCCGCCCCTACGGTGTGATCATGGTTTTTAACCACAACCCGTCATTGAATTTTGTGTTGGAATTCTCGGGCGGGGATAAACCCCGCCCCTACGGTGTGATCAC
>NZ_JAIWOI010000144.1 GCF_020217005.1 Rheinheimera sp.
CGTCTTGTCTTTCACACTCTTTACTACGTTCTGTATCCGGTCGTTTTATTGCTGTTGAACCAGCTGTTCGACCCGAGTTGTGATTATATTATCGCGATAACTATTATTTCGCAAGTTTAATTTTAAAGTATTTTAAATAAATATATTATCTTATTGTTTTTAAAAGATTTAAATTAAATTTTTACAGAAGTAATTAACATAAAAAAGGGCCATTAAGGCCCTTCTGATCGTATTAAAATATGAACTTTATCAGAGTTTGTTACTCAGCTGAGAACGCAGCTGTACCAGTTCCTGTCTAAGCGCATGAATATCTGGCTCTGCCATACCACAACTTACGCCTATAGTCCGGTTCACTTGCACTGCCTGCTCTTGCATAGCCCAGCCAGCTTTAGTCAGGCGGATCTCCAGAGTTCGTTCATTCTGTGGATTACGGGTTCGAAGCAGTAGTCCCATAGCTTCCATTCGTTTAATCACCGGGGTTAAGGCTCCGGAGTCTATTTGCAACTGCTCGCCAATGTCTTTAAGCGCCAATCCATCGTTTTGCCACAAAATAAGCATGATCAAATACTGTGGATAGGTCAGGCCTAATTTATCCAATAAAGGTTTGTACACCTTTGTCATAGCTAAAGAGGTTGAATACAAAGCAAAACAGAGCTGTTGGTCCAGATGCAGAGCTTTTTGGCTTTGGGGATCCAAAGTGGAGTTTTGATCAGAAGACTTTGCCATACTGAAATTGCCTGCCTTTATGCAAAGAAAACGCAAGGTTAATCAGCATGTGAGCAAAGGTCAACTTCTTAGTCTGGTTTTGGTCCTTAAACATAGCTGAGCAACGTCACTTCATACGTGATGAAAATATTTTTTACGCCGCCACCTTGAGATCTGGTTTCGCATCACAATTTATGTACCGCTCGTTACATAATACATATTTATTGCCGTTTCCCACAGTAAGGCTTTAGTAGGTTCCAACCTATACAGCCGGAGAAGCTGGTAGTAACTATGAAGATTTAGATGCTGGTTCCAGTGGATGCTGTTGGCACAGTTGGAAGCATCACAGAGGATTAAGGTAGGATTATCAATGAAAAAAGTTTTACTGATACTTGGATTTTTATTATTTAGTCTGCACACGCAGGCACAAGTAGCAGCTGTTGATCTGGTTAAGGGTGAAGGTGAGGTTTTAGGCTTACGCCTTGGCTACAGGCCACTTGAATGGCATCTGACTGAACTGCCGGTACTTGGAGACGCGAGGTTGTACATGGAGGCCAGCGCTAATCTGTGGCGTTATGGAGAACAGCCTGAGTATGAGAGTAATCTGGCTATTGCCCTGTCTCCTGTGCTGGTGAAGCAATTCAGTACTTTGTACAACAGAGCTATATATTGGGAGTTTGGTATAGGTTTTAGTTTGCTGAATAAGCAGCGATTTGCCGGCAAAGACTTAGGGTCTCATTATCAGTTTGAAGACAGAATTGGCCTGATCTGGCAACTGCAAAGCAAAACGCAATTAGCCTTACGCTACATGCATTATTCCAACGCTGGATTACAAAAACCAAACCCGGGTTTGGATTTTATTGCCTTGTCATACGCTTATAAGTTCTGAATCAAGCAAAAATAGCCGCCTCAGATCAGGCGGCTATATTCCGTTATCAAGTTCAGACTTTAAACCGAGTCACCAAAGCATTTAAATCTACGGCTAAGCGGGACAACTCATGAGCTGAAGCACTGGTTTGATTGGCTCCTGCCGCAGTTTGTGCGGCCAAATCGCTGATATTGACTATATTACGATCAATTTCGCGTGCTACTTTGGCTTGCTCTTCAGCTGCACTTGCAATCACCAGGTTACTATCACTGATTTTGTTGATGCGTTGCGTAATAATATTTAGGGCTTCACCAGCAGCCTGAGCCACCGTCAGCGCATGACCTGCTTTGTCACTGCTGTGTTTCATGGCGCTTACTGCGTCGCCTGTACCACTGCGGATTTTAGCAATCATTTCTTCAATTTCGCGGGTAGAGGTTTGAGTCCTGTGCGCCAGCGCTCTGACTTCATCTGCAACCACCGCAAAACCCCGACCAGCGTCGCCAGCCCGCGCGGCTTCGATAGCGGCATTCAGTGCCAATAAGTTGGTTTGCTCGGCAATAGCGCGAATAACGTCCAACACTTTACCAATATCCTGCGACTGCACTGCCAGTCCCTGGATCAGCTCTGAGGTGACAGCGACGTCCTGATTCATATCCCGGATCGCCTTAACCGTCTCATCCACTTGCCCCTGGCCTTGCGCTGCTATTTTCGCAGATTCAGTTGACTGCTCTGAGGTTTGCACTGCAGTTTGTGCTACCTCATCCACAGCCGAACTCATTTCGGTAATAGCGGTCGCAGCCTGCTGGATTTCGTCATTCTGTTGTTGCAGCCCTCTTGATGAGTCTTCGGTCACCGAGTTTAACTCTTCCGCAGCGGAAGCGAGCTGGTCAGAAGAATTAGAGATATGGCTCATTGCATCCCGCAGGTTTTGCTGCATTTTCTGCAGCGCAGCCATTAAACGGCTGGCTTCGTCATGGCCGCTGACATTGATTTTTTGCGTTAGGTCTCCGCCCGCTACAGTTTCAGCCACAGCTACAGCGTCTGTCATCGGAGCAGTAATACTGCGGGTCATCCACAATGCAATAAAAATGCTTATAGTAATACCGATCAGAATAGCGACTATAACCAGGAATTTGCTGGTACCGTAGTTATCTGCTGAGAGATCTGTTTGCTGCTTAGCGAAATCGCGATTTAACTTAGCTAACTGGATTAACGCCTTGGTCATTTTGTCGGAGTGGCCAGTTAGCTCCTCATTGCTGATCCGGATCGCTTCAGTTTTATCTCCCGCAGCCAACGCCTGTAATAAACGGCTTTGGCCAGCAAAATAGTCCTGCTGCGCACTTCTAAACTGCTGATAGACATTACGTTCCTGATCAATAGAAATAAGGCTTTCATACAACTTCTGGTTTTCAGCAACTTCTTGTCTGACGGTATCCAAAGAGGCCTGGTAGGACATTTTTTGCTCGTCAGTTTCGGCCAGCATTAATCGGAAGGTAAACACTCTGACCCTCATCATGCTTAAATTTAAAGCGGCCAGACTATCGAGGCTTGGAATAGTATTGGTTTCAAGTTCTGCCGACACATCACGCATTTGCGCCATATTCATTAACGCCATGCTGCCTTGCAGCACCACCAGCAAACCCAAAACTGCAAAGCCTGCTAATAACCTAGCCCCTATCTTGTAATTCCTTAAAAACATAGCTTTCTTCCCTTCTTCATTTAATTTTTATGGTCTTTACTTTATTTCTACCTAAAAGCATAGGCGACAATATGGAGAAAAACTCAAATTTTAACAGCACATTAGCTGCTAAAAGCTGTATTTATACCGGCAAAATAAACTTTGCGCTTGTTGCCATACACAACCAGGTTTACCAGTACCAATGACTTTGCCGTCTACTTCAATCACAGCGGCAACCTCTTTGCTCGAGCTGGTCAACCAAACTTCATCGGCAGCCAATAATTCAGTTTTAGATACAGCCCTTTCTTGCACTGGCATACTGCTGTGCTCACGCAAAATAGTCAGCAGTAGTTGGCGGGTAATGCCTGGCAGAATTTTGTGACTCAAAGGTGGCGTGATCACCACAGCATCTTTCACAATAAACACATTGGTTGAGCTGCCCTCTGTTAAAAAGCCCTGCTCATCAAACAAAATACACTCGTTTAACCCCAGAGCAGCAGCTTGCTGATGGTGCATCACGTTGCCAAGCAAAGCTGTTGATTTGATATGGCAGCGTTGCCAGCGTAAATCTGTGGCAGTCATGACTTTATAGCGTGGCGCTTTGTCCCGTTCTGCCTGCGGCTCAGCGGCTATCTCAAAGGTATAAGCAAAAATGGTGGGGGTTATCTCTTTTGGATAGGCATGGGCTCTTTTGTGGTCAGCACCACGGCTGACATGCAAATAGACACCAAGGTTGCCGGCACCATTGCGTTGGATCAGCTGTTGCACCAACTGTTGCCAGTCTTCAGTGGTTAAAGCACAGTGGATCTCCAATGCGTCCAAACCTGTTTGCAGCCGCTGGATATGAGCGGTAAAACCAACACAACGCCCACCATAGGAGGGGATCACTTCATAAATACCGTCACCAAACAAAAAGCCTCTGTCCATAGGCGAAATTTTTGCCTGTTCCGGGCGCATAAATTGTCCGTTTAAGTACACCAGACTCATGTGTTTTATCCTGTTCTTTTTATCGTTGAAAACAAAGGCGCTGCAAATCCGCTATTAATAACTCTGCATGAGCAGGCGGTAAACTGTCTTCCGTCGCGCTGGCAAGGCCTGTTACGCCATCCACACCGCCCCGCGCCACTACATAGTCTAACAGTGCCGCAGGCTGACACTCGAGTAACCAGCCCCTTGCAGTTTCTGCGTCTTTTAGCTTTGACACCAGAGCCAGCAGACCATAAGCTGCCCAGTTGGACACGTCAGCCAGCACTAATTCGTCGCATCGAGTGGCTGCCGGAGTAATGGCCAACTGCGAAACCTGCGGATAAAGGTTGCCCATACCTATTTCGTTGCCGCCATCCCCTATGGCTATTGTCGGACAGGGTGCCTGCTGAAAAAACACATCAAAATTGGCGCAACGTGCGGAGATATCCTGCCCCCTCATATTGTAATAGCGACCATCTGATGCCAAACCTGGCCTTTCTATGGAAATCATTAGTTCCGGCTTCTGCTGCTCTATACACTGGCGGGCAAATTCTGCCGCATGGTCGCTCTGTATCGGCAATTGCAGGCAGGAATAATCGGCTTTTAAAGCCGAATATAACGGCTCACCACAACAGAGTAATGGCGTAGCGCCAAGTTTTTCGAGCAAGCGATACAGCACTATAGCCCCAACCGGACCGTCGGTTTCAAAACTGTCGCCGACAGGAAAGCCAGTGCCTATCAGTACTACAGCTTTGCATGCGGCAATACGCTGAGCGGCCCGTAAATAACTGCCCGGTTTTAAATATGGTAATAGAGTTGCCATACCGCGCAGGTTTTGCCTGACCAGCATCTGTTCTATGTCAGTACTGAGCCTGAGTAAATCCATCAAACTTAACTCCGCAGTTCCATAGCCAGTTCTGCCCAATAACGCTGCTGCTCTTGGCGATGCAGTTCCAACTGATCAGGCGCTATTTTATAAAAACCTACAACTTGCCCCTGCCGGCGCTGAGCCAATGCAGCGGCATGTTGCGCCAGTATCACACCGGGTTTGGGATAACCGCCTAAGGTTTGTCTGTCGTTCAGCAGCACTATCGGCAACCCATCGGGGGGCAGCTGCACTGCGCCATAACAAATACCTTCAGATAACAAAGCTTTAGGCTGGTACAACAGCGGTTCACCCTGTAGACGGTAGCCCATACGGTCGGCCCCCCCAGACACCTGATACTCGCTGCTGCACAGCTGCTGCCATTGGGCGTCTTCAAACCAGTGCTGCTGATACCCAGGCAATAGTGCAAGTTGTAAAGGGGCTGAAAAATCCGGCCAGCATTTTTCCGGTAAGGACCAAAACAAAGGCCTGTAGGCTGAACGCACAGGCAAAAACTGACCTTGTTGCAAGGCCGCTCCTGCTATCCCCCCCACTTTTTCCCTTAGTACAGTGCTATTGCTGCCAAATTCTTTGGCTAATCTGAAACCTCCGGCAACCGCCAGATAACAACGCACTCCGGATTTAGCAAAACCTAGTTCAATCACATCATCTTTTTTAACCGGATGGCTGCGCCATAAGCTTTTGGGTTGGCCGTTGACTGTCAGCGGCATCTGCGCCCCTGTGACACAAAACACGCTGTCTGTTAACGCCACCACACTCAAACCACCCACTGAGACTTCTATCTGGCAGCTTGGATTTGGGTTTTGCAGCAATAGATCGGCAATACGGTAGCTGACCGCGTCGGCTGGCCCACCCTGAGTTAAGCCCAAATGGGCATAACCAAAGCGGCCCTGATCCTGCAAAGTCGACAATACACCAGGCTTTAGCACCACAAAAGCAGACATCAGCACAGCTCCTGCGGTAACTGGCCGCCTAAAGCCAAAAACTCGGATTGGCTAATGGCTTGAAAACGCACTCTGTCGCCTACCGCAAAAGGCATCATGTCGCCTGAGCTTCCGGCCTGTTCAGGATTAAATAAGCGGATTGGACATAAGCCTAAAATATTCCAGCCCCCAGGTGATTCGGCCGGATACACCGCGGTTTGCCGGTCTGCTATAGCCACAGCACCTTTGGGAACTTTAGCTCTTGGCGTCGATAAGCGTGGCGTGGCAAGACGTTCGTCCAGTTCGCCCAAATACGCAAAACCAGGTGCAAAACCTATGGCATAGACCCGATATTCGATGGCCTGATGCAATTCAATCACTTCTGCTGTGCTTAAACCCGCCCGTGCGGCCACAGCGTTCAAATCCCACCCTGTGTGATAATACACAGGCAATAGCACTAACTTTCCTGTTTGCTCCAACACTGAGCTGCTTAAGCGCAGTTGCTGTTCCAGCAAGGTTTTGATGCTCAGCACCCCCTGGTGATCAGGTTTTAATACAATCAATAAGGACGCATAAGAGGGCAATAATTCCTGCAGCTGTTCCCCCAGCACCAACCGCACCTGCTGCTGTACATGCAGCAACTGGCTCAGATTGTTGCCGCAGATTGCTGCAGGCAAATACAAGATCAGCGCATTTTCGCCAGCCAGCTCCAGTTGGATCATCGGCTGCCCAGTAACTGACGAATGGATTGAACTAAAGCAACGGCCTGCGGGTTATCGCCATGCACACATAAGGTATCAGCTTGAATAACAACACTATCGCCTGTATCACTCTGCACTGTGCCGTTTTGCAGCAATTGCTGAACTTGCGCCAGCGCAGACTGATGATCAAGCACACTACCCGCCTGACTACGGGGCGTTAACGAGCCGTCATTTTTGTAACGTCTGTCGGCAAAAGCTTCAAACAATAATTCCAGCTGATAGCCTTTGGCCAACTGCTTGTGCTCAGTTGCTGAAGCTGTCGCCAATAGCATCAGCTTTAATGGTTTATGGTAACTGGCCACCGCCTGCATCACGGTATCCAGCAGGGCCGGGCTTGCCATCATGTCGTTATACAAAGCGCCATGAGGTTTGATGTAACTCAATTCCAGTCCAAGGCTTTTTGCTACGCCATCTACAGCGGCTATTTGATACCAAAGTAAATGCTTGAGCTCATCTGCATTCATTTTCACGGAGCGGCGACCAAAACCTTGTTTGTCGTCATAACTTGGGTGCGCGCCAATTTGCACCTGATGCTGTTTGGCCAGGTTTAAGGTGTTCACCAACACAGTAGGATCGCCGGCATGAAAGCCACAGGCGACATTGGCCTGATCAATCAACGGCATCACTTGTGCGTCCAGGCCCATTTGCCAAGCACCAAAACTTTCGCCTAAGTCGCAATTGAGTTTGATCGAGGAATTTTTTAAAGGCTTCATTAAAAACTCGCTAAAGAGCTATTCAGCAGATCAGTCACCAGCATATGACCAGGGCTGTGGGTTATACAAAAATCTGGCTTGGCTTGTTTCATCACCGCTTGTGGCGTGACACCACAGGCCCAGAATACCGGCACCTCTTCTGGCCGGATAGTGACGGCATCGCCATAATCCGGTGATCGGATATCAGAAATACCCAGAGCGGCCGGATCGCCAAAATGCACAGGCGCACCATGCACCGCTGGAAAACGACTACAAATTTGAATAGCGCGTATGGCATCGGCCGGTTTCATGGGTCTCATACTGACCACCATATTGCCGGAAAAGCGCCCGGCACCGACGCATGGCTGATTGGTGTTGTACATAGGGACATTTTTGCCTTCGCTGATATGGCGTATTTCCAGTCCGGCAGCCACTAAAGCCTCTTCAAAAGAAAAAGAACAACCTATCAGGAAACTGACTAAATCGTCGCGCCATAAAGCTCGGATATCCTGCAGCTCTTCGGTCATCTCACCATCACGGAACAGCCGATACGCAGGCAAGTCAGTGCGAAGATCAATGCCCTGGCCTAATTCAGGCAGTACAAACTGACCGGGTTCAGTCACAGCTATTAAAGGACAAGCTTTGGGATTACGCTGACAAAACAGCAAAAATTCCGCCGCCCAGCTTTGCGGCAGTATCGCCATATTGCACTGTACATAACCCGGCGCTAAACCACTGGTCTGGCTGTTGAACTGGCCAGTTCTTATCTGCTGACGTAACTGGTAAGGAGAAAGCTGAATCATACTGTGCTGCTGAAAATGGTCACTTCAGTCCATAGTAGCGGATTAATCCATTCTTCCCAAGCCTCTGTGACCAAAGCACAATTTACCCCGACCAACACAAAAAAATCGCCCGGGGCTGTGTTTTACATGGATGTAAAACATAAAAAAAGAGCACTGCAGTGCTCTTTTATGCTTCATCGATAAAGCTTATTTCGAGGTCAGCGGCTCGCCATAACTGGTTACGGCGGCTTTTCTGTTACGGCTGAATCTGGTTTTCACTTTACGTTTAAAGGTCTCCAGACTGTCGTAGAAGGTTGGCACCACCAACAGGGTCAGTACAGTCGAGGTTAATACCCCACCTATCACTGAAATGCCCAGAGGTTTGTAGAAAGCAGCGCCTTCACCTATGCCAATAGCCACAGGCAACATACCAGCTACTAAGGCAAAAGTGGTCATCAAAATTGGCCGTAAACGCTCGCGGCCAGCGGCAATTAAAGCCTCTTCCAGAGTTAAACCTTCGCTTTCTTTTTTGCGGGCACAGTCAATCAGCAGAATGCCGTTTTTCACCACTATCCCCATCAGCATAACTACACCTATTAAACTCATCAGGTTTAAAGTTGCACCAGCCACCAATAAGGACAACACCACACCAATCAGAGATAAAGGCAAGGACATCATAATAGACACAGGAGCCAGGAAGCTGTGGAACTGCACTACTAATATCAGATACATCAGCATGACAGCTAAACCTAAAGCACCAAATATACTGCCAAATACTTCTTCCTGATCACGGCTCTGGCCACCAGACACCACATCATAACCAGGTGGGAATGGAATAGTTTTCAGCAATTTTTTCGCATCGGCATCCACTTCACCAAAACTGCGGCCTTGTACGTTGGCACCAACCGCCATCATACTTTCGCGGTCTAAATGCTCTATCACGGCAGGTCCCTTGCCTACTGTTACAGTCGCAATCTGCTCCAGTGGGATCATAGCGCCTGTGCGGTTCGACAACAGCGGCAAACGTTCTAAATCCTGCACTGTCATACGCTCTTCAGGTTTAATCCGGACATAGACGTTCCGGGTTTCACCTGTTGGGTCTATCCAATCGCCAATCTCAGCGCCAGCAAAAGCCAAACGTAAGGCGCTGGCGGCATCATTCATCGATAAACCTAAACTGGAGGCTAAACCGCGGTTAAATTCAATTTGCAGCTCTGGTTTAGGATCCTGTGACGACAAGCCAACATCCACAGCACCTGGTACTGTTTTTAACTTTTCCATAAAGTCCATCACCAGACCTTCCAGCACACGGCTGTCCGGACCACGGAACTGAATTTGCAAGGCTTTACCGCCCCCGCCGCCATTCAGATCAGCAGAGACTGTGTATTCAGCGCCCACTAATTGTTGCACTTTAGCGCGCACTTCTGCTGCTATTTCACGTGAATTGCGATCGCGTTCGTATTCCTTTTTCAGCCGGACAAAAATCTGAGCCCGGGTGATATTGCCCTGAGTCCCAACCGTAGTTTGGGTATACAGCTGCTCAGGTAACTGGCGGGCTATAGCGGCCGCCTGTTCCGCCTTAATGCTGGTGTATTCAATGCTGGCTTCTGAAGGGGCCCGTACTGAGATCACTATGCCACCATCGTCTGTTTCCGGCAGGAAACCTGAACCACCATGAGCGCCTTGCAGATAAATAGCGCCAAAGAAGGAGCCAAAAGCCAGGATCCACATGGATTTAC
>NZ_JAIWOI010000145.1 GCF_020217005.1 Rheinheimera sp.
GGTGCTTTAATGCCCAGCCAATCAGCTTGGAATAACGCTCGGCCTGGTGATCAAACCAGATATTAAAGCGCTGTAATACCTTGCCAAGGCCACGACGTTTGGCATTTTTATCATGATCCGGATCGTGCCAGTAGGCTGACATCATAGGGTCGAGCGTAAAGGAGATAAACAAAGACACCAAAACAGAACAAGCCACTGTTAAACCAAAAGGCTTAAACCACTGACCGGTAATACCATCCAGAAAAGCGATAGGAATAAACACAGCCACAATAGACATAGTAGTGGCGATAACAGCCATACCTATTTCTTTGGTGCCGTCGCGGGCTGCAGTCATATTGTCTTTGCCCATTTCCATATGGCGCACAATGTTTTCCCGCACTACGATGGCATCGTCAATCAGAATACCTATGGCCAGCGACAAGCCCAGTAAGGACATAAAGTTCAGCGTAAAACCACAGGCCCATACAGCGATAAAAGACGCCAGCACTGAGGTCGGCAAAGCCAGCGAGGTAATTAAAGTCGAACGCCAGGAGTTCAGAAACACAAAGACGGTGACAATAGTCAGCAAAGCGCCCATCGACAAGGCTTCTGTGACGTTGCGCATACTGGCGGCGACATCTTCACCTGAGTCACGCACCACCACCAGCTCAAAATCCGCAGGTAAGGTTTGCTTCAGCTCCTCTATTTTGGCTTTGATATCGTCGGTAACACTGATAGTGGAAGCGTCACGGGCTTTTATGACGTCAATACCTAAAGACGGCACCCCATTAAAAATAGACAAACGGCGCTGCTCCGCTGCCCCATCCACCACATCAGCCACCTGCTCCAGACGAATGGCCTGATCACCGTTACGTTTTACCACCATTTGTTCAAATTCACGTACATCGCGCAGACGGCCCTGAATACGGATGCCCTGCTCTTCCATGCCATTGACTACACGGCCAACCGGAGCTGCGACGTTTTGCGCGCGCAATGCGCTCACTACATCCATAGCTGACACATTGGCTTCCCGCATGGCGTTGGAATTTAAGAATATTGTCATCTCGCGCTCTTGTTCCCCTTCCAGATTCACCAGCGCCACACCTGGTACAGAACGGATTTCACGGGCGATCTGATGCTCTGCCAGTTGCGACAGCTCAATAGGGTCCATCGACTTGGACGACAAAGCCAAAGACATAATAGGAAAAGCATTGGGGTCTTCACGGCGCAGGAAAGGCTCTTTCATTTCAGTCGGCAGCTTGTCACGCACTACGGCAACCGCATCCCGCATTTCCTGTGAAGCTTCAATCAGGTTTTTATCAAATTCAAAAATGGCCACTATCACGGCATTGGATTCGCGGGCATAAGAGCGCAGTTCGCGCATGCCCGTGATAGTCGCCATCGAGTCTTCCACCCTGTTGAGGATTTCCCGTTCCACAGTTTCAGGCGAAGCTCCTGGGTACGGAATGGTCATCACCAATACGGGTGGCTGCACATCAGGAAATTGGTTGGTTTTTAAATTGGTCATCGCAAAATAACCAAAAATCATCATGGCAAGAGTAACTGCCACCACCACCATAGGGCGTTTGATACTAAAATCAGATAAAAACATGGCTTAGTTTCCTGTGCTGACTTTAGCTGCGGTTTGATCTGGTGTTACAGAGCCTGCAACGGCCAATTGAGCTTTACCACCGTCCGTTAATGCGCCTTGTGGATGACGTAGGATCTGCGCACCTGCGGTCACACCGGACAACACTTCCTGAGTGCCCCATCGTTCGTCTTTGCCACCTAATTCTACCTGGGTCTTTTTCAGCTCGTTATTGGCGAATTGCCAAACAAAGTGCTTATCGCCTTCACGGATCAGAGCAGATTCAGGCACCATCAGCGCATCGCTGTTTTGCGCTTCAACATGGCCTTCGGCATACAAACCTGCGACCAGTGACTGTTCTTTTAAATCCATGCTGACCAGTAATTGCACCTGACGGGTGCTTTCATTGGCTAATGGATTAATACGCTCAACAACACCAGTGAAAAATTGACCACTGTAACCATTCACTTTAAACGTGACTTTATTGCCTACTTTAACCTGACCCACGCGGTCTGCCGCGACATAACCTTCAAAACGAATACTGGCAGGGTCAATCAATACCATCAGGCCTTTACCCACCTGAGCTGTATCGCCAGCTGACACCTTACGGGTAGCGACCACACCTGAAAATGGAGCTTTGACTTCAGTTTTTTCCATCTGCTGACGGGCTTCGACTAAACGGGCACGGGCAGAGGCTAAATCAGACTGAGCTTGATTGGCTTTGTTTTCCGCCGCTTCCAGCCCTTCCTGCGTCACCAGACTTTGTTTGGATAACGATTGCATACGTTTCAGCTGGCGGTTGGATTGTTCCAGCGTCACTATGGCTGAACGCTCTGCTTCCTGCGCCGATAACAATTTGTCACGGTAGGTGGTTTGGTCCAGCTTCACCAGCACATCACCGGCTTTAACCAAATCCCCATTATCTTTTAACACCTGCATCACAATGCCGGACACTTCTGCATTCAGTTCAGCTTTGACGACAGGTTGTAATGAGCCTGAAATCACAGGGCCACGCGCCAGCGTGCTTTGTGATAAGGTCAATAAATCCTGTTCCACCAGTTGCAATGGTTTTGCACTGGTCTCCTCTACTTTTGCCACTTCAGGTTTTGAGCAAGCCGCTAAAGTGGTCGCTACACACAAGGCAATTAAGGTTAGTTTTATAGTTTTCATGGTCCAAACCCGTCCGGTAATTCACGCAAGCATCGATACTTTTTTATTAAGGCCACTATAAAACAGTCAGAGGTTTCAGTCCTGTCAAAAGGGTAACAAGTTGTAACCATACTGCTGCACTGACGACAAAGTTTGCAAAATTGATTTTTTTGAATAGAAATCAGCCAAATAGCTACAGCGAACTGGAAAGCCATAGCTAATTGCTGCAGTATAAGCTGTACTTTTTGCTTAATTTTATGTTTAGGGAAGCTCCAGTGCCCGATAGTTTAAGTTTATTACCTGCCATTCTGGCCATAGCCATAGTGATTTGGCGCAAAGAAGTGATACTGGCGCTGATTCTGGCGGTCGCTTGTGCTGAAGTTTTATTGTATTTAAAGCAGCCTGAACTCAGTGTCTTTGGTGCCTTACTTTATGGTCCGGTGCAAAGCTTAGAGCGTATTATCTCGGTCACATCTTCTGCTGATAACAGCAGGATTTTGTTGTTTTCTCTGCTGATTGGCGCGCTCATGGCCTATATGCGTGACTCGGGTGGCGTCTCGGCCATGGTAGACTGGTTTGTTCGCAAAGGGGTCGCCCGCACTAAACGTCAGGCTGGTTTTATCAGTTACGGCATAGGTATTCTGGTTTTTATTGAGTCCAACCTGAGTGCGTTAACTGCTGGTATAGTGTCACGCGGTTTGTACGACAAATTTAAAATGAGCCGCGCCCGGCTGGCTTATATAGTCGACAGCACCAGTGCCCCTATTTGTATTTTGGTATTGCTTAATGGCTGGGGCGCTTATGTGCTGGGGCTATTGAGCACCTACAAACTGCCTGAATCCGCCGTTTCTGTACTCATTGGTACTATCCCACTGAACTTTTATGCCTTGTTCACGCTGATCATGGTGTTCTATACCATCTACACGGACAAAGTTTATGGTCCGATGAAGCAGGCAGAAATTGAGCTGAACACAGTAGCAAGTCACAGCGACATAGATACACAACCCAGCAATGTATCCTTGATGTTAGTGCCTTTACTGACGCTGGTGCTAGGCATGGTCGGCTTTATGCTATGGACAGGAAATGGCAGTTTAGTCGAAGGCTCTGGCGCGAAAGCAGCGCTTTATGCCACCACTATTGCTTGTGTTGTGGCCTATGGCCTGATGGCTTTAAGCCGCAAATTTAATCATCAGCAACTGGTTACTATTGGCTTCAGGGGTATGGGTGAATTATTACCTCTCGTCAGCATAGTGTTATTGTCGCTGGCTCTGGGCAGCGCCATGAAAGACTTAGGCACAGGGGTTTATGTGGCTTCTTTTGTGAAAGAATCCACTCCTCTGGTACTGATTCCCGCCCTTCTTTTTATCGCAGGAGCCATTATTTCCTTTACCACTGGCACCTCCTGGGGCACTTTTGCCATTTTAATTCCTATAGGTATGCCTTTAGTCGAGATGCTGGGCTTACCTCCATCACTGCTGCTGGCGGCTATTTTAAGTGGTGGCATTTGGGGCGATCACTGCTCGCCAATCTCAGATACCACAGTGGTCAGCGCCGTAGCATCTGGTTGTGATTTATTGGAACATGTCAAAACTCAGCTGCCTTATGCGCTGTTTTGTGGTGCCTTAGCCCTGATCGCCTTTTTAATCAGTGGTTGGGTGATGATTGGATGATTTGACAATGAAAACACCTGCCTTAGTGGTTCTCTGTAGCTTTTTGCTGTGGTCCTGTGCCAGCACAGAAGCTCCCAAAACTCAGCCACAACAAGCCGCAGCTAAGCTGCAAAGTGTTGTTCAGCCACAAGGTAAGGTTCAGATTGAAGCGGATAAAGTAGCAGATATAGTCAACCTGCTTAGCCTGACCACTAAAGTACAGATTAAAATGGCCTACGCTGGCACTGATAATTTTACCGCGACACAAGTGCCGGGTTATCAGGCCAACATTTGTTATTTGCAACAACAGGCCGCCCAGGCTTTAGCAAAAGTAGCAATGCAGGCTGAGCGTTTAGGTTATCAATTGCAACTGCTGGATTGTTACCGGCCTCAACGCGCGTCCAATTATTTTATGAACTGGGTGGCTGATGCTTCAAATCAAACAACAAAAGCAGCTTATTACCCTCGCCTTAACAAAACTGAATTAAAGCAGGGCTATATTGCAGCGCATTCAGGGCATAGCCGCGCCTCTACGGTGGATTTAACCCTATTGCGAAAAAATGCGGCAGGCCAGTGGCACCCTCTGGATATGGGGGGCGCTTACGATTTGTTTGACCCAGTCTCGCACTTAAACAGTAACGACATCAGTACAGTACAAAAAGCCAACCGCTTATTGCTGAAAGATTTAATGCAGCAGCAAGGTTTTGTCCCTTACGAGCTGGAATGGTGGCATTTCACGTTAAAAAATGAAGCCTACCCGAACATTTATTTTGACTTTATGGTGAACTAAAAGGAGCTGAAATGCGCGCTCTTCGCCAGTTTCAATCTGGCATAGCCCTGCTGTCAGGGTTATGGCTCTGTGCCTGCAGCAGCACCACTGAACTTGAGCAAGTAAAGCAGCAAGAGCTACTAAATCGACTGTCTGAGCAACTACAACAAGCTCAACTGCCAGCACATGCCCTCGCTTTTGTGGCTTATCCACTAGATACGCCAACAGAACACCTCAGTTATCAGGCCAACAAGGCCATGCAACCCGCTTCTACCATGAAGCTGGTGACCAGTATTGTAGCGCTGGAACAACTAGGTGCCGGATACAGGGCAAAAACTCAGCTGCGCTCCTACGAAACGCCGCAACCTCAGCTGCAACAGCCTTTGGTACTCAAAGGTTATGGCGATATGGATTTTACAGTACAGGAGCTCTGGTTTTTGTTGCAGCAAGCTTATGATCAGGGCATACGCCGTGTACCAGCCATTCAGATTGACCGCAGCTGGTTTACTCCATCCCGGCCTGAACTAACAGCGTTGCCTTTTGATGAAACGCCAAGGGAATATTACAACCTGTTGCCAGATGCTCTGTTTTTACAACGCAATATGCTGGGCATTCAATTAGAGTCCACTGCAGATGCAGTGACAGGCCAGTTCTACCCCAAAGTAGAAGGCTTAGAATTAGTTACCACTGAAACTCGTCTGACACAAGGCAACTGCGCTGCCTGGTATCCAGACCCACAGCATTTGGCCTTTCGACGCCAACCAGACAAGCTACAACTGGTGCTGCGAGGGGATTTTCCAAAAAACTGCCAGAAAAGAGATTATTTGCAACTGTTAAACCGGACAGATTTCAGCCGCTTAGTGATGCAGCAGATCTGGCAACAGATCTCAGGGCAACAGCAGGTTCAGGTGCTGGAACAAAACACCACGGCAGCGACCCTGGTGATCGCCGAACATCAGAGCCGATCTTTGGCTGAAGTACTGCGCGATATCAATAAAAGCTCTGACAATGCCCTGACCCGCCAGTTGTATTTAAGCCTGGGCGCGACACAAGCCCCAAGCGGATCAGAACAGACGGCCGGTGTTTCAGAGCAACAGGTTCGTCGTTTCTTCAGCAGCATCAAGCTGGATCACAGTAGCCTGACTTTAGAAAATGGCTCAGGTTTATCCCGCAGCGAACGTATCAGTCCAGAGCTAATGGCCGCATTATTACAGCATGCTTATCAGGCTCAGTACCAACCAGAATTTATCAGCAGCTTGCCACTTGCTGGCGTGGACGGTACCCTAAAACGCCGACTCACTCAGGTGCAGACCAAAGGCAAGGCGCGTTTAAAAACAGGTACTTTGCGAAATGTCACAGCGCTGGCAGGTTATGTCACCGATCAAAGCGGACGAACCTGGGTGGTCGCCAGTTTTATCAACGACCCAAAGGCTGGTCGTGGCCGTGTGGTGCTGGATACTTTAATTGAATGGATCAGCATGCAATCCACAGCGCACTGACCTCTGTAAACAGCAAAAACAAAAAAGCAGGCTCAAGCCTGCTTTTTTGTTTTGAACTGAAGATTAGACCTTAAACTTCGACAATACGGCGCTAAAATCTTCAGCGATACGTTTTAAACCCTGACTTGAGTCTTTGGTCGTTGCGCTGTGCACTGCATTTTGTTGCGCTGCACTGTGAATATGGTTGGTTTTTTGACTGACGCCATCGGCCACATCACGCTGCTCTGCTGCCGCTGTACTGATTTGACTGTTCAGGTGATTAATTTCTTCTATGGCTTTGAGCACCAAATCCATAGCCTGACTGGCTTCAGCCGCTTTCACTTCATTGTCTTTGACCGTGGCTTGAGCTGTTGAGTTTAAGTTCTGCACTTCGTTAACGCCTTGCTGCAACTGCTCTATCATCCGTTTGATTTCGCCTGTGGAGGACTGTGTACGGCCAGCCAGCAATCGCACTTCATCGGCCACCACACTAAAACCGCGGCCTTGTTCACCGGCTCGTGCCGCTTCAATGGCGGCATTAAGTGCCAGTAAGTTGGTTTGTTCCGCTATGGTGTTAATAACTTCCAATACCTTGCCAATTTCTGCGCTGGAGGCGGATAAGCTGGCAATAGAACGCTGGGAATGCTGAGAATCCACCAACTGCTGAGCTGCATTTTTCACCGAGGCTTCCAGAGTTTTCATCGCGCCCTGAGTTAAACGCGACGCCTCCACACTGGCCTGCTCTGCCTGTTCTGCATTATGAGCTACAACTGATGCTGTGGTCGCCAGTTCATGTACAGATGAAGCCGTTACTTCTAAATCGACAGTTTGTTTCACCACCTCAGCACTGGACTCTTCCGCCACATGGGCCAGCTCCACCGATGCCTGCACCAGACCATGGGTCATAGAACGCAGCTCGACTATGGTTAAACGTAATTGTTCAAGCAACTGGTCAAAACAGCGTGCCATTTCGCCAAATTCGTCTGTGCTGTAATTAGAAAAACGTCGGGTTAAGTCGCCCTCGCCTTCAGTAATGGCTTTAATAGCTTTGATGGTATCGTTTACTCTGGTCACCACTATGCTGTGGGTTAACCAATAGACCACCAGTAACAAAATGGTGGCGCCAACTACGATGACCAAAGAAGTTTTGATCACATTCGCCCGTACTTCGGCATTGAGCTCCTCATTAGAATAGGCTGTAACTATCTGATAGCCCCAGGGGGTAAACTGTTCTGTTTGAATAGTCCAGTCCTGATTGTTTGTCTTAAGGATTTGCTCCAGTTGTTCCGCGTTAATATGGCTGGATTTCGCCCGGACTGCTCCATTTCTATCAAGTAGAGCAACAAAGCCCGAGGTCAACAATCGCGTTGCAGCCAACAGCTGATGTAAGGCTTCCAGATCGGCCTTATACCCAACGTAGCCAATGCCTACCACTTCACCCTGAACATTGGTCAGCGGCTCATACCCGGTCACAAAGGGGTTGCCCAAGATATCTACTGAACCATAAAAGGCCTTGCCCTGCCTTATCGCTGCCATAGCGGCACCTGTTGGAGCGAGTAAAGTACCAGTAGCACGTCCGGTGTCTGTAACTACGTTAGTTGAGATCCGGATAAAATCATCACCCGAACGGCTAAAAATGGTGGCTGTCCCGCCCATAATGGCGGTAAGCTCATCTACCAATTGATATTTATTGCCCTGTCCTTCGGTGCCAAGTAATAAATCAGGGACTTGTTGTGAGCCAAAAGATAATGTATCCCCCTGAGACACAGGGCCTAAAGCGGCAATACGCTGACGCAACAGCTTCATACTACTTTGCACTTGCTGTCCCAGTAAACTGTCGGTAACAGTCAATATATTGGTAATTTCACGATTCAATCTTTCCTTGTCTGAGTTGACCCTTGACTCAATTTCACTGTATTTGCTGAAAGAGATCACCACTATGGAACCCAGCATTGCAAGTAAAACCAGGCCGGTGAGTGTTAACATAAATTTGCGTTGTACCGACATAATAATTCCTTAGTGTTTTCTCAGACGCCATTACAAGCAGGCGACCAACATCGAAGTATTAATTAGTTAAACTAGTCTAGTTCGCTGCACCACTTTACACAGACAAAGTCTAAATCTTTATTCACCCGCCTTACTGTTCGGATTAAGCTCTCTTCAAGCAATATAATCAGGCTCCCGACCCTTTCGCCTGATCTCAGGTTCGGCAACAGCTCGTATCTTTATCTATGCTGGCTAGTTAATACAGCTGACCTCTGCACAGGCTGGTTTTGAATGCATGATGAAACAACGCGTAGAAGATTAATAGCATTGAGTTTCATTTTTATCAAATAATCACAATAATAAATACAAAAAACACAGGGTGTTCTGATTTTATCAATGTAAACGGTTTCAGCCAAGGTCTATTATGTCAGAAACTGTGCCGATCAAAAATGACAAATTTGAATGCCCCACCAAACTTTCATTATTTTTTAACGCCAGCTTTAAACACCTCAGCACTTGCCAACAGATCTTGGATAAGTTTCAATACCAGCTGTAACCTGACAATAGGCCAGTAGAACCAAACGAGGAAACATGGTCTCCACTTTTTCCGCATTAGACTGGCTAGCGTTTCTGTCCTATTTTATTTTGCTCGCCCTGACTGGCTGGTGGATTAATAGAGCGGGTGCACACAACAGTCATGAATACTTTGTCGGCAGCAATAGCATGCCGACCTGGTTAGCTGCTATTTCAGTACTGGCTACAGCACAATCTGCCGCCACTTTTTTGGGTGGACCTGATATTGGTTACCGCAGCAATTTAACTTATCTGGCCAGCACCATAGGGGCTTTAATGGCCGCGCTTTTCGTAGGGTACTTTTTAATTCCGCGCTTTTACCGCTTTAAAGTTGGTACTGTCTATGAATTGCTAGAGCTACGTTTTGGCAGTGCCGCAAAAAAGCAGGCAGGCCTGATGTATTTGTTTGGTCGCATTTTTGCCAATGGCGCCAGACTTTATATGGCGGCTATCGCTGTATCTATGATTTTGTTTACCGATATAGCATGGCACCATGTGGCCTGGTCTATTGGCTTGCTCTGCCTGGTGTCGCTACTGTATTCCATTTTCGGCGGTATCAAATCTGTGATTTATGGCGATGCTTTTCAGTGTTTGGTGTATGTCAGCGCCGCTGTGCTGGTACTGTTGTATTTATGGACCTCTATTCCAGCTGATTTTGCCAGTATCTGGCAGGCATTAGAACATCCGCCCGAAAAGGCGGTCAGTAAACTACTGCTGATAGATACCAGCTGGGATTTCAGCTCAGCCGGTTCTTTTACGCTTTATTCCAGTGTCACTGGTTTGTTCTTGCTGTATATCGCTTCTTTTGGGTTGGATCAGGATCTGACCC
>NZ_JAIWOI010000154.1 GCF_020217005.1 Rheinheimera sp.
CTTATTCAAAAAGTCATAAGGCAGAGCATGGCATTTGCAGGCAGTAAATAAAGCTGTCATGCAGGCGGGATGCTGCAAACAGCCGATCACAGACACACAAAGGCCAGAAGCTCTCCACCACAAAAAACAGGTGACAGTCGTAAGGATTCAGCCTTAACAACCGAACCAGCCGCCGCTACAGCATCTGGTTCTCGGCGTTAATCCCCCTCAAACATCCTGCGGCTTGTAGCAGCCTGAGATGTTCTACCTGGTTAACGCTCCTCTTCTGGTCTATACCCGTCGTACTTGAAGCTGCAGCTTTGTTGACTGCGTGCCCTCGCCCCAGTCACATAGGACAACTATGCTCCTGGGGTCTCACGCACTTGTCGTCGCGCTGCAACTCCAATTACTTAGGGTATACTCCCCATCGTTTTTGAAGCTGCAGCTTTGTTGACTGCGTACCGTCGCCCCAGTCACATAGGACAACTATGCTCCTGGGGTCTCGCGCACTTGTCGTCGCGCTGCAACTCCAATTACTTAGGGTAGACACCCGCCGTACTTGAAGCTGCATTATACGGGTGGGGATAAACCCCGCCCCTACGATCCAACTACGTCAGGTATCTCATAATCACGTATGATTGACGGCGCTGAGCTTAAGTGACTTTTTTACAAAAGGCAACAGCCGTTTAGCCGTCTTTTCAAAAAAGCTGTAATTTAATTACAGTTTTTGCCGTTAAGCCAAAGCTAGCTGGCCAACAAAATACACGCTGACATACCCAAGGCTATAACAGCCCAACAGGTAACCCGCCATTTTAAAGTAAGTACCAAAGGTCAGCTCTTTTACTTTACTCATAGCAATGATACCGGCCGCTGAACCTATGATCAGAATAGACCCTCCCACACCAGTGGCATAGGTTAAAGTCAGCCATTCCGCTGTGGTCATAGTTAAATCTGCCTTTAATAAAGCGGCAGTTAAAGGCACATTGTCGATCAGGGCTGATAAAACGCCCATCAGATAATTGGCCTGTATAGGTTCTAAATATTGATACAAATGCGTGATATTGGTCAGTACCCCAATTTCTTTCATAATACCAACCAGCAGTAAAACGCCTAAGAAAAACAATAAGGTATCAAACTCAACTTCACGGATATAGCTCAGAATATTCACACCGGTTTTTTTACGCAGCAAATACTGAGCCGCCAGGAACATGACACCTAACCCAAACAGGAAAGTCAGTACAGGCGGGATCTGGAACAGAATATTAAACAGCAGCGTCGAGCCTATAGTGGATGCAAAAATAGCAGCGATAATCACATCCGCCTTTTCAATAGGCTTAGGAGATTTTTCCAGAACTATACGACCTTTCATTTTGCGGGATAACAAAATTGCCAAAACGGCTACGGCAAATAACGAAGGTAAAATTAACAACAGCAAGTTAGCTATGGTCACTTTGCCAGCTAAAAAGAACATCAGAGTGGTGACGTCACCAGTAATCAAAGACACGCCACCGCTGTTCACGGCAAAAATAATCAAAGTGGCATACTGAATACGTTTTTTCACTTCCAGCTTAATGCTGCTAATCACTGCGATAGCCACCAATGTTGCGGTGACGTTGTCAGCAAAAGAAGAAAAAACAAATGCAAAAACCGCGATAATAAACATCAGTCGGCGCTCAGATAATTCCGCAGGTAACAGTCGTTGTACCACCTGAGAGATAAAGCCCTTGCTATTGAGATAAGCGACAAAAGTCATAGTTGACATCAAAAATAACCACAAAGTAGCTATTTCTAATAAGTTATGATTCAGCTGCTCGCTGATTTCGGCACTTGTAGCACCGTGCATAGGAAAAATAAAAGCGAGGATCCAGCAAAGAGTACCGAAAAAAAGTGTCGTTTTTGCCTTGTTTACGTGGATAATATCCTCTATAACGATCATCACAAAGGCTATTGCCACCAGAGCCAAAATTACTGCGCTTAACATGATGTAGTACCAGCTTTATTGTTGAGGAAAAGGAAGGAATTTGCGGGGCCGTATTCTAGCAGCCCATGCCAGTTGCCTCTACCCTGGCAAGTCACATTTGTGAAATATTTATGATAAGCATGAAAAGAAAGGACAAATGATAGCGCCACGTAAAATTATCCGCTGCTTAGATGAGCACTGGACTGTCATTGAGCAGTTGGTCGAACGTAGTGCCAGCGGCAACTTCAGCTTTCAGGATGTACAACACCTGATCCTGCGTTATAACCAGGGCATGAGCAGTGAACAGGTGTTCCGTGAAGCCCAGCGTTTGTTGCAACTGGAAATTCTGATCCCGCTGGCCAAATCCAGCCAACTGGAGTTGAATCGCTCCGTACTGGAGTTTGCCCAGCAGTTGATGCAGGAACAGCAATTAGGCCTTGCCACAGATATTGAAAGCCGCATTCTGGAGTTGAAGCGTCTATGCGAGCGGATGCGGGAAGCGGCGCAAAGCCGTGACAGCAGCGAGCTACGCCGTTTCGCCAGAGTGATGGACGAACGTATCCGTGAGGTACTGAAACATTTTGGCCAAAACGAAAGTGCGATTTTATCTTTAGTGGAACGCGCCAAAGCGGACGAAGGTAAACTCAGCCTGGCACGGCGTTATGCGGCCGTGATGGATGCTTTTGATGACTACATTGACCCGGTATTAGCACTGGTCGATATCAATGGGCCTTTCCAGCTGACAGTCTCAGCGGTGGAAACTATGCTCAGCGACCTGCTGCAAATGATTGAAGTGACAGGCACCCTCAATACCGAAAAAGAAACCCTGATCCAGCTGCGCACCCGCTTGATTGAAATGAATCAGATCGGCCGTGAAAGTTTAAGCCGTTGTGCTGACTTATTGATGCCACTGCGTGACGAGCTGCGCCGCAATACATTGCTGTCCCGTAACGCCAGTTTCTTATTAGGGCAGATGCGGAAAAAAGGCATAGATCTGACGTTAGAACCATTAGTTCCAGCTATCAGCTCTGACAACCAGCGTTTCTCCTTAGGCTCGGCTAATCAAATCACCAGTTATATGGCCGAACTTTGTCAGTACGAACACGATGCTTATCAGCTACCTGAGGAAATACTCAGCAATCACAGCATGCTGATGCAGGTGCCTGAACTGAAAGATGTAGTGCACAAAGCCAAAGCGTTGAAAAAACTGCCTGACTTAAGCCGTTGGCTGGCCGACAGTTACCCTGAATTACCAGTAGATGAGTTGCTGTTTTTATATCAAGAGTTATCACGCTCGGATGAGCTGACACTACAGCACAGCGAACAGCACACAGAATTGACACTCAATGGCTATAAGCTGACCTTACACCCATTCCAAAGCAGCGAAGCCGGGACTTTATAAATGCAATTAAACTTAGATGAACTGACCCAACTGGCTGAGATCAGCAAAAAGCTGTCGAACGGTTACCATATCAGCGAACAGGATTTTGCCTTATGGCAGGAACTGGATCAGCAGGAAGACTCATACACTGCTTTGTTTGGCGCTCTGGGTAATACATTAAAACGCGACAGCCGTGGTTTCTTTTATTTTGAAGTGGATGATGCCACCGCCAGCATGGGTAAAATTTCCCGGCTGTTTGCCTTGACCTTATTTGCCTTGGTGGAGTTTTATGCCGACAAAGGCCAGGACCCGCTGCGGGCTTTATTTGAACATGAAATTACCACAGAAATCTGGGGCCAGTTGTTGCAGCAGCAATACCATTTATTCGAACAACTGGAAATTTTCTCAGTGACCGACATGAAACGTGAAATATCCAACCGCTTATTACGTTATGGTTTGGCAAGGCCAAGCGGTGATCAGATCAAATTATTATCGCCTGTATATCGTTATTTAGATGCGTTAATGGATGTGGATCACAGCGCTGTAGTAGAGGAGCAAGCTGATGTCTGAGTCAAATAAATCAGAGCTGTATGGCTTAACTAAATTAGCTTTGCTCAACACTGCTGGTTATGCCAAATGTGTGATCCCATTGGATGATTCATCCTCCATTTGCGCGCCGAATAATACGGGTAAAAGTTCGGTGATCAACGCCCTGCAGTTCCCGCTGATTAACGATTTACGTTTAACGGAGTGGGACGGCCACGACTTAGACGAAACCCGTAAGTTTTATTTCGGCACAGACCAAAGTTACATCTTGCTGGAAGCCAATTTGCCCGACGGCCCAGTGGTGATTGGTGTGGCAGGCCGCGGTAAAATTGCCGGTTACGCTTTCCAGTATTTTTGCTACAAAGGCAAACTGGACTTAAACCATTATTTAGATGGTAAAAGTTATGTGCGCTACAACAAGCTGGACCATCATTTACGTGGTTTAGGTTTTGATCCTATTGAATTAAAACAGTCTGAACTGAACGCCATGCTGACGGGCGGCGCCACACCTTTTGACAGCCGTATTAACCTTCGGATGATCCCACTGGCGAACGTGTCTGATGCCCCCGTCTACAAAGATATTTTCCGCCGTATTCTGAACCTGCATCGCTTAACAGCGCAGGACGTCAAACGGCTGTTATTGCCTGTGTTTGCCCGGCATTTAGGCGACCCTAAGGTCGATTTTTATCAGGTCTGGCACAACGCCTTTGAAAAGGTCAATAAAGACAGACGTGAACTCAAAGCTTTGGAAAACCAGCAGGAAGCCGTTACCGCGCTGGAAAGCCTGCTCGACAACCGCTCAGTGCTCAAAGGCCGTTTAGCCACTTATGCGCCTAAGCTGGACGTGGCTTTAACTGAATTCCACAGCTACTTTGACGATCAGCAAGAGCTTCTGAACGAGCAACTGACCGGTCTTTTGGCCGAAAAAAATCAGCTGGAAGAACGGCAGCGTTTGTATGTAGGCCAAATTAAAGAACTCTCTGGCCGTCAGCAGCAATTGCAGCAATGGTTTGGCGAATTTGATGGCCTGTCACAAAAATTCAGCTTAAGTAATGAAGCCACCTTGCAGACCAACTTAAGCAATATACGTTCAGCCTACGAGCAGTTAAGCCACAGCTTACAAGGTGCCAGTCAGGTCAATGCCACCACTTTGGCACACCAGAAAAGCCAAAGCGCCAAGCAGCTGCAAAGCTTAAAACTGCAATTGAAAAACCTGGAATTTAACCTGTATTCGCGTTTGCGCGAAGACTTGAGCCTGCCGGAAGTGCAGCAAATCACCCGCATTCTGAATCCGGATTTATTATCGCTATCCACCACAGGTGGCGGTGATATCGAAATTCTGGACGATGCGCTGTTTTCAGAGCAGCTGGAGAAAATTGCCGATTGCTTTAAACAAGGCAAACTGCATTTACCAGGTGTGGTGATCGACCTGCACCACCTGCAGCCTGTTGAGCAAAATAGCCTGGAGAACAAAATCCAGCTGAAAGAGCAAATTGACGCACTGCAGCAAACCTTGCATACGCTGGAGCAGCAGCTGGCTGTGGCTGGTGATTTGGCCGGTAAAACCCGCGAAAAAGACCGTTTGTATCAGGATCTGTTACAAGCCGAAGAAGACATCAAAAAGTTTGGCCGCTACCAGCAGATGCTGGAAATCAGCGATGAGCAGCAGGCGCTGCAGTCCGAACTGGAAATTGAAGAAGACAAGCTGCAAGAGCAATTGGCTGAAGTACAGCATAAGGCCTCTACCCTGTCGGATCGTCGTAATTTAGTTTCGAACAAGCAGGAACAAATTAAACGTCAGGCCGAGCGGATTGAGCAGGAGAAAAAAGAGCGTATCGACTTCCAGCTCGATTTCTACTCCGGTAAAGTTACACCTTACCCTATTGAAGTGACTTTGGATTTTGACAACTTAGCCGACGTATTACGCGACTTTAACAAGCAGTGTAACGAACTGAAACTGATAGACGTCAATATCAAAAATACCTACTTGTTTATATTTAACGCTGGTATTACCAAGTTTGAAGTTGAATCGGATGAGGAGCTGAAGTTCCAGAAACTCATAAGCGCCTTCCATCACCTGGACAAAGAACGTGAAGCCATTGAACGTCGTGCCCGGGTGGCATTAACTGAAGTTGCGTCCACGCTCAAAGGTTTACGTGATGACTTAAACCGTCTGCATCGCGAACTTAACAGCTTTAACCGCGGCATCTGGCGTCATCAAATTTCCAACCTGCAGGATTTTAAAATTGAAATTGTCGACCGGGCTTTATTGGTTGGCCATATCGATACCATCCTGACCACCTCAGAAGCTTATCAGCAAGGCGATACGCTGGATTTATTAGCGCCAAATGCCAGCAGCAATGAGCGTGAAGTACAGGCGGCGAAAGACTATTTAATTCAGGCGGCCAGCGAAAAAGGTGGTTTAACTTTATCTGACTTGTTTGATATCCGCTTTAAAGTGGTGAACCGCGCTGGTGAAGTGGAGTTCTTTGATAAAATTGACTCTGCAGGTTCCAACGGTACCCGTATCACCATTAAGTTATTGTGCGGTATGTTGTTCATCCGTCAGTTGCTGGCTGAACGTGAACGCGGTAAATACCGTATTCCAATTTACATCGACGAAGCAGCCGACATCGACCCGCATAACCAGCAGGCGCTGATTGAAACTGCACTGAACTTTGGTTTTGTGCCTATCTTTGCCTCGGTGAAACCTCAGACTTCCTGCCGTTATATAGTGCCAATCCGCACTGTCGCTGGTGGTGCGCAAAACTGGGTCGATGAAAAAGACTGGATTTTATGTGAAAAAATCCCGGTGGCTGGTGAAATTGAACAACAGGTTTCAGCGGCAGCAGAACCGGCTTAATCGCATACCTGCGAAAACAAAAAAGGATGGCCATGCCATCCTTTTTTTGTTAACTGAACTTAAAGCCCCAACACAGCTTTACCCTGATTAAAGATAATATCGACCGGAATATTGGCCGTGGTTAAACGGGCTAAATCTGCGGCTAATTGCTCTTTAATCACGCCTTTATCGGCCATCAATGACGCCACACCTTCGTAGTTACCATCGCCTTGTAAGGTCAGGATCAACTGCGACAAGGAAGTCATGGCTTGTTTCATTTTGACGTAATCCACCTGATAGGTGCCATCGTCATTACGGACAAAAGCGCCCTGCTCGGCAAAATAGTTAAAACAAACCATATTGGCTTTGCCGTGCGCGCTGGAGGCGCCAAAACGCACCGAGCGGAAAATACCGGCCATAAAGGTGGTGTAAAAATCCTCCATTTTGGCATCAGGCAATAAGCCCTGTTCTGACAACTGGGAAATCATATACAAACCCAAAATATCGGCTTTGCCTTCTTCCAGCCCGCCTGACAGCTCTTTTAAGCTCTGACGCACTGTGCCTTTGCCATTGATGGTGTTTTTAATACCTAAACCATGCGCCACTTCATGGAACATCACGTTGTTAAAAAAGGCATCAAAAGTCACATGCTGGCGCTGCGAAGGTGCGATCAGTAAGTCTGCGATAGGCGACATAATATGTTCAAACTTGGCTTGCATCGCATTTTTTAACTGCAAGCGGCGTGTGCCTTTTTCCAATTGGACCTGCTCGTCGTTCGGCAGGTTAATCGCGATAGTTTTACCACCTGAGTTGGAATGACCCGCGTAATAAATCACGTCATACGCATTTAAGTCGGCATCCGAACCCGGGCTTTCAGTTTTGTATTGCTCTGGCACCGGCAGGCCTTTTTGCAGCGCTGGCAAAGTGGCAGCGTATTTAGCTAAACGCTCACTCCAGGCTAAATCTTTCACCAGTACATAAGCTTCAAAAGCGGCGCGGTAACCAAATAACTGATCTTCATAAGTTTCGATAGGACCAATCACTAAGTCAATAGGGTTGGTTTTCATCGCCATCCAGGCAAAATCAGACGGCTGATAGTTGTCATTTAAAAAGGCTTCAGCGCGCAATGTTAGGTAGTTGGCGAAGTCTTTGTCTTCCGATAAAGCCGCAGCTTGTTTTAATAATTCAGCTGCCGCTGTCAGTTCAGTTTTATAGATTTGTGAATAAGGCACAGCCACTAACTTGCCATCTTTATCACGCTGAACCACAGAATAGAGGCCGTTTTTATCGGCAAAGTCAGTTTTTTCAAACTCTTCTTTGCTCATATCGGCCGGGTAAAACTGCGCGCCCAAAGGCTTGGCGGCATAGCCTGTTAAAAACACCTCATCGCCTTGCAATCTGTCCCATGGGCCGTAGTTTACATCGGCAAAAGCTTTGGTTTTGGCATCCGTTATTTTGCCTAAAAAGCTTTGTTTATCTTCGGCAAAGGCCTGTTTCCAGAATAACTGGTCCATGATTTCGGAGGCTTCAATTAATTTGCCCAGCATTTGTTTATGTTGAGCCGACACAGTGGATAAATCAGCGGTTAAATCCACAGTACGGTAAATATCCAGGCGTTTTTCAAAGCCAGCCACTAATGAAGTTGCTGATGCAACAGGTGCCGGTTGCTCAGTAGCAGCAGTCTGTTGAGTGGTCTCTTGCTCTGGTGCAGGTTTACAGGCTGTTAAAGCCAAAGCGCCGCCAAAGCTTAACGCCAGCATAATTTTGTTGTAATTCATTTGGGTACCTCATGAAATTTAGTCAGTTCTTTTTATAGTGCAACCCATGTAAAGGCTGCTTATCTTAACGCAGGTTATCATACTTGCTTCTGGAGCAAAGCTGTATCAGACAACGTAGCAATCCTTTTGCTTTTGTACCAAAATAGCGTAAAACTTAGTCAAATCGCGACATTCGTTGCGCTCTGATAGCGGAGACTTTTGGTGGCATCAACTTTGTTTGAGGTAAATGTTCCATCCCTTTTGACCAAACTTTCAATGTTTTTGGCGCTGTTTGTATTAAGCTGCCTGTTGACCAGGGGAGAGGCTGTCGTTTCACCATCCGCCTCCCCTGTTTTTGCCCCGGACACTCTTGATACAAGCCGTTACCCACAACAGCTCAAACAGCAGAATCGGCCTTACGTCAACAGCAGTGGGAAATTAGTCGGAGCTTATTTTGTTGAGTGGGGTACATATGAACAGGACTTCCAGGTAGCAGATATTCCAGCCCAGAACCTGACCCACGTTTTTTACGCTTTTATTCCGATCTGTGGCCCCAACCAATCGCTAAAGCAGGCTGACCCACAAAGTTACAGCAAGCTTGCAGCGCAATGTGCTGGCAAACCAGACTTCACTGTCGTAGTGCATGACAAATTTGCGGCGTTAGAACGTCCCTACCCGGGAGACACAACCAAACAACAGCTCAAAGGTATTTTTGCCGAACTGTACCGGCTGAAAAAAGCCCATCCAGACTTAAAGATATTGCCTTCTGTCGGCGGCTGGACTTTGTCTGATCCACTCTACAGCATCGGGACCAACGCACAGGTGCGGGCTACTTTTGTTGCCTCTATTATTCAGATGATACAAACCTATGACTTTTTTGATGGTGTGGATATCGACTGGGAATTTCCGGGTGGCGGCGGCTTAAACCCAACACTAGGTACTGAGCAGGATGGTGCTGGTTTTGCGCAACTGATGCGTGATTTACGTCAGGCCATGAATAGTCTAAGTGATGAAACCGGCCGCACTTATCAGCTCACAGCGGCCATGGCGGGCAGCGTGCAAAAGTTAAAACTGATCGACTGGGAAACGGCTTACCCTGCTATGGATTACATCAATCTGATGACCTATGACTATTATGGAGAATGGGACTCTGTACCTGGTCATCATAGTGCCTTATATGCCAATCCAAACTCCCGCAGGCCCGGTTCCAGTGCGAATGAAGCAGTACACTATTTACTGAGCCGTAAAGTACCTGCAGGAAAAATCAGTCTAGGCGTCGCTATGTATGGCAGAAGCTGGAGTAAAGTCAGTCATTACAAAGACAATAATCCTTTTACCGGCACGGCTGATAGTGGCAACGACGCGAATAAAATCAGCGGCGACTACAAAACGATAGCAACTCAGTATCTGGACAGAAGCCAGGGTGCTGCAGCACATGGTTTTCATTTAGTTTGGGATGATAAAGCCAAAGCCTGTGCTCTGTGGAATTCAGCCGTCGGTACCTTGATCAGCTTCGACTGTATAGCCTCTGTCCA
>NZ_JAIWOI010000155.1 GCF_020217005.1 Rheinheimera sp.
AGCCAAAGCGAACTACGTACTGCAGCATCAGTTGGGAGGAGTTTTTGCCTGGGAATTAGGCGGCGATAACGGCCAGCTTCTAAACGCTATACATCAGGGTTTGGGTCATCAAGCCAAGTAGAATGCAAAGGCTCTGACCATTCAGAGCCTTTGCATCGCTGGATTTAGAGAGATAATCCCCAATCCTGATGGGCTTCTCGTGCTAATTGCTCACGAAATTGTGGTGCTGCGATCTCAATCAGTGCCTTAGCCCGCTCCGCTAAACTGCGGGCTCTTAAGTTCGCCACACCATATTCAGTGACCACATAATGCACATGGGCACGGGTTGTTACCACTCCAGCACCTGGTGCAAGCAAAGAGCTGATACGGGATACTGTGCCGCCTGCTGCAGTAGCAGGCAACGCTATCACTGAACGGCCACCTTCTGACAACGCTGCGCCGCGGACGAAGTCCATTTGTCCACCAACCCCGGAATAAATGCGGGTACCCAGCGAATCAGCGCACACCTGACCGGATAAATCCACTTGTAAGGCGCTATTAATCGCCATCACCTGAGGGTTTTGCCTGATCACTGCCGTATCATTGGTATAGGCCACGTCCAGAAATACCACTTCCGGATTGTCATCAACAAAGTCATACAAAGCCTGGCTGCCCATAGCAAAAGTGGTGACAATTTTACCCGGATGTTTTTTCTTATTCCGATTCGTGAACACGCCTTTTTCCAGCAGCGGCAATACGCCATCGGAAAACATCTCTGTATGAATACCTAAATTCTGCCGATCACCCAGGCAAGCTAAAGTCGCATCAGGAATAGCGCCTATGCCCATTTGTAAACAATCGCCATCTCTGACCAGACTGGCGACATGGCGACCTATTTGAGCTGTGACAGGATCGACCACAGCAGGTAAATGCAGAGGAATTTGACTCTCAAGTTCAACATAAGCGGCAAAATCAGTCAGATGCACAAAGGAATCACCATGGGTGCGAGGCATATGCGGATTTATCTGCGCTATGATTTTTCTTGCGGACTGCATGGCCGCTCTGGTTGCCTCCACTGAGACCCCTAAACTACAGAGGCCGTGTTTATCCGGTGGCGACACCTGAATAATGGCGGTATCCAGTGGTTGCTCTCTACTGCGGAATAATTTGGGAATTTCTGACAAAAACGCAGGCACATAATCGGCCTGAGCACAATTCACCGCAGGTCTGGTTGGACGCCCGACAAAAAACACCCGCTGGCGCAGATGCCCCCGTAACTCAGCGTTGCATAAAGCTTCACTGTGTTCAGTGTGTAAGCTGATTAATGTCAGATCTTTTTTGTCTAAAGCAACCCGCGCCAGTGCGTTGAGCATAGTGTAAGGAGTGGCAGCCATGGAGTGACACCAGATAGTCTCTCCATCTTGAATCAACGAAAGCGCCTGTTCGGCAGATTGGCAACGCATAAAAATCCTTTAATCTGAAAAAAGAAGTTTAGTCTAGTGCGTTTAACACAATGAAAAGCTGATAAGGATCAACAGAAGCTGATGATTTGAATCATTTCTTATTGAACAAGAGTAAAAAGAAAACTCAGGCCACATAAAATGTAAATTACGAGCAAACTCCAACAGCCGTATACACATTTGTTTACAAACTCCAAACCACAAAAATATACATATAAGTCACATTTGATTTACAATGCATGCGAAGTTGTAGCTAAACCACCTTGCCATGGGGACTCTATCCCGTCCCTCAGCCTTGGACAGGCCGCAACAGCTTTGGAGTTGCGAAGTAACTCACCATCAGCATAACACTACTCATAAAATAAGGACTTTGATGAAATACAAGCAGGTTTTGATGGTATTGATACCATTAGTTGTTGGATCTCCATTGGCAGTCGCAAATCCAGATGCTTTGGCTCTGACTGTTGATTTAGGTTCTGCGAAACAAAAAGGCGACAGATTTTCCGACCATGACACTTCTGCCGCCCTGACTTTGGGTTATCAGCTAAGCACAAATTGGTCACTTAATCTGAGCTACACAGATTTTGGCAAAGCACAAATGGCGCCCGGTTTGCTAATAGCAGACGGTGTAGCCTTTGATTTTTTCAGAGACCTTGAGACCAAAAGCATGGGATTAGCAGCACAGTATCTGACCGATCCTATACTGTACGGCTGGTCTTTTGGGGGCCGCCTGGGTTTGATGCATGTGGATTCGAAAATGACGGCTGTGGTACCTGAGTTTATGGATGGCTTTTTATCGATCGAAAAGGACTCAGGCACTACGCCAACTGCAGGTGTGTTAGCAGCTTACCGTCTGACAGAACAGATCAAATTAATTATCAGCGCTGATTACATGAAACCGGAAGTGCAAACGGCCAGTAATGCAGCAGAGGATATCAAGACGACACGCTTCGCTGTCGGCCTGAAGTATCAGTTCTGACCCCTTCCCTGGAGTTCAGGTTCAATGCGCTGCAAGCAGCACAAAGGACCTGAACTTCTCTAAAGCGACCATTTAAGATTTGGACCATCAGTCGCGTTATTGCGCAGTATCAATCAGGTGCTTTCCAGCTCACACTGTTGTTTATGCTTAAGAGTCTGTCCGGCACGGGTTACCACCTTGTCGCAACTCAGACAGCCATTTCGCTGCACGCTGCATAAAACATCGTTAGCCCGCAATTTGCAGCTCAGCTGCTACTTGAACAAGTCGAATCATAGATTCAGCCGTTCAATCATCAGAGCTATACCCTGACCTCCACCTATACACATAGTGATCAGGCCATAACGGCCCTTTATGCGCTGCAACTCAGCCAAGGCTTTGATAATGAGTATAGCGCCCGTAGCCCCAACCGGATGCCCAAGCGCTATGGCACCACCATTAGGGTTCATTTTAGCAGGGTCAAAACCTAAAGTTTGGCTGACAGCCATTGCTTGTGAAGCGAAAGCTTCATTGGACTCAATCACATCAATATCACTTAGCAATATGCCGGTCTGTGCCAGTAATTTCTGTACCGCTGGTATTGGCCCTAATCCCATCAAAGCCGGTTCAACACCAGCAAAACTGTACCCAGCAATGCGTGCTTGCGGCGTCACACCAAGGCGATTAGCTTCAGTCTGACTGGTTAATACCAATGCAGCTGCTCCATCGCTTAAACCCGAAGCATTGCCAGCCGTGATCAGCCCGTCTTTTTTAAAGGCAGCCTTGAGCGTGCTTAAGGTTTCTGTTGTTGTATCGGGCCTGATAGGCTCGTCTTCTATAATCTGCAGCTCTTTTGTGCCGGAAGGCACAGTAACAGCAGCAATCTGGCTGGAAAAATAGCCTTGTTGTCTGGCATAAGCTGCGCGGCTATGACTTTCAGCCGCAAACTGATCCAATGCGCTTCGGCTAAAACCATAAAGGTCAGCTATTGTCTCTGCGGTGATGCCCATATGGCCTGAACCAAAGGGATCCGACAAAATGCCTAAGGTTAAATCTGTTAAACCGCTATGTCCCAGCCTCAACCCACGCCGAATGTTATTCACTAGAAAAGCCCCATTGCTCATGCTTTCTGCACCGCCAGCTAAAGCAATCTGACTATGGCCCAACTGAATCATCTGAGTGGCAGAAATGACGGCCTGAACAGCTGAACCGCATAACCTGTTGACGTTAAAAGCTGCGCTATTAACAGGTAAACCAGCATTAAGCGCTATGTGTCTTGCCAGATAGGCATCTGCAGGGCTTGTGGTAATAATATGACCAAAAACAGCATGATCGATCTGCTCAGCCAGGACACCACTTTGGCTGATCGCAGATCTGGCAGCTGCAGTACCGAGCTCGGCAGGGCTTAAGGATGATAAAGCACCACCAAAACTGCCAATAGCAGTTCGCTTTCCTGCCAGAATGACTACATCAGATAACTGCATAACAGTCCCTATTGAATTCACAAACCAAACAATTCTCTAGAGTACAGTGCATAACCAACGAACACTAGTCTACAAAAAAGCCATCCTTGATGGATGGCTTTTTACCTTCAACTGGTATAACTGTCAGCTTCTAACTGATTTTAAACTTACCAACCAAACCAAAAAGCACATTGGATAACTGGCGGATATCTTCTGACAATTTATTGTTCTGTTTGGCGACGTCGCCTGCGGCACTAGCCTGATCATGCAAGGCGTATAAGTTTTTGGTGATGTCTTCAGACACCACAGCCTGCTGTTCCGTCGCAGCGGCAGTACGGATAGCCATATCATTGACCTGCACTGAGGATTGCATAATTAAACGAAACACCTGCTCAGCCTGAGCGAAATTAGCTACAGTTAAGTCTGCATTCTGCTTGCCACTGTTTATAGCCTGAGTTGACTCAGTTACCCTACTTTGTAACTGTGCGATGATCTCCTGAATATGGTTAGTGCTTTGTTGCGTGCGTGACGCCAGAGTCCTTACTTCATCAGCCACTACAGCAAAACCACGGCCTTGCTCTCCTGCCCTTGCAGCTTCAATAGCAGCATTTAATGCCAGTAAGTTGGTTTGCTCAGCAATACTGCGGATCACGTCTAACACTGAACTGATAGTACCAGAGCTTTTTTCCAGATCGGCGGAGAAACCTAAAGCTGCGTCTACATCAGCCGTCAGCCTGCCCATACTATCCGTCACTTTATTTACCACTTCCAAACCTAAAGCGGCACTTTTGCGGGCCTGGTCAGATTCACCAGCAGTTTCTGTCGCTACCTGAGCCATTTCTTTATTGGCTAATGTCATTTCGTGTACAGCACTGACAATAGAATCAGACGCTGTATTCAATGAAGAAGTAATAGTATTGGTTTTTTCTGCCGAGTCCGACAACTGAGTCGTCAGCTGGCTTAACTGACTGGCCTGTTGTAAGAGTGCGGCTATCATACTGCACTGATTGGCAATGAAATGATTAAACTGACGAGCTAAATCAGCAAATTCATCTTTGCTGCTGATTTCCAGCCGGGCTGTTAAGTCTCCATCACCACTTGCAATCTCAGATAATCGCTGTGTCAAAGCGTTAATTTGTTCGGTTAACACTTTTGGATTTTTGTAGCTAAACCAGCCGGATATCAGCAGTAATACCAAAGCAAAGCTATAAGTAAATGTATTGAAAAACCGGATTTTTTCATGCAACAAGCTCTGCTCTGATTCAGATAGCTCCAGAGCCACCTCACCGGCAAGGTTGAGTATTTTCCGCAGGTCGGCAAATTTACTCTGTTCATCTGACTTTAATTCACTCAGTTGGCTGCGCCCGTCCTGAGCGGCCAGTAAGACCTGAGCGCTTGATAACCAGGTCTTGTAGTTCGCCTCAAAGTCATTAAATTTTTCTACTGTCGCTGGGTAGCCTGATAAATAAGCCAGATATTCGGCAAAACGTTGTTTAACCTGCGCGGCATTTTCATCAAAATCCTGCCTTGCCGCAGTTTGCTCTGCATTCTCACTGACACTGAAATCGGCTAACGCTAATTGCGCCTGATACAAATCCCTGTCCGCATTCAATACTGTAGACACAGCGGGCAGGAAATTTTCTGCTTCAATTTTTAAAGCACGTTGTTGTAACAGGTTCAGATAGCTAAATAGTGTAATGACCACCACTACTGTCATAGCCATCAAGATTGTCGGAATACTGCTTTTTACCCTGATACTGTTGAAATTCATAGCCCACCACCCAATTGCCATTTTTATCATTTATAGCAGATACCAATTCAAAATTGTATCATTTTTATCATATAAATAGATTTTATGCGCGAATATAGCAAAAATAACGCTGTTTGCTTCCGCTGGCACTGAACTCAAAGCAAAAAGGTCAGATAGGGTGAGAGCTCAGATCTGTGCTCGTTGGGCAGAGTGATCCTGCTTGACTCAACAGCAGAAGATACTGTAACTCGGCAAGAAATGCAGTCACAGACAGGCTACGCAGCTGTGTAGCTCTGCCTGTGTTTTATGCTGGGTCTGTCAGGGCTTTTTTATCACAAACGATCAGCTGGTCCACACAAAGGCAGTTTTTCCATATCCTGCTCAGTGGCGCTGTCATTACATTCGCCTATAATGCGCTCGTAGCCATGCTCAAAACTACTGTCGAGTTCAAAATAACCCTCTTTGCAAAATTGCTTTACCTGCATTAACTCGGCGAGTTCATCGTATAAAGGCCCCTCTCCGGGTTCTTTATCATAACGTTCTGCGTTCGACTGACGGGATGGTCTTCGCATGGACTTTTCTGAGGCCATGCGCTGCATCATGACCACTTGTTCAATTTGCATAGGACGGCCTTTACGGTAACTAAATTGCTTACTCAAATCTTTGTGCACACAAGCACGAAATACTGCTGGTGCGTCGGAGCGCTTGTATGGGGTTGATGAACAACCGACCAATAACACAGCTATACTCACTAATCCAATCCAATACTGTTGTTTCACCTGACGAGGTTCCTTATTAACACTGTGTGCCCAAAACTTCCATAGTCAGCTTGACTCTGCTCCGGCCAATTGGTTCCTTAACTGCTAAAATAGCACCTATGTATCAGCAAAGAAAATCTAAGCCTTCAGGCAAACACTAAAACCAGTGCAACCAGTTAAAACTGTATTCGACTTTGGTCAATGCGGTATTTATCAAATTTTTGCAACTATTTGCTTTTTATACGGAACAAAGTAAAACCTTATTGGTCAGAGCCATTGCATGAGAACTCCTCCCGGAGTGAGAGAAGTAGTACACACCAGGGATCATTATTAAAAAGCGCTAAACCGGAGCTCAAACCATGATGACATCTATCCGTAGCCGTATTTTAGCTTTTTTAGATCTGGCGCACTGCCAGTACAAGGTTGAAGGCAATACAATTAAAACCTCTGCCGCGGTATTGGCCTTTACGTCAGACCATCTCTCCATTAAACGTGAAGGCAAACCTGAGCGTTTAATGCCTTATGAAAAACTCAATATGGATAAAATTTTGTTTTTACTGACGGCCCAGGGCGATAAAAACCAGTCGGCGTAGAAACTCAGATTTCGACTTGCAGAGGCTGCCAGCAGCACTTAGACATCGAATGACTATTGTCAGATAATAACAACAATAGGTATTGGATGCCTGCCTCATTGCTTGATAGCCTCTGAAGCCGGGTTTGCTGGCTATTTTCATGACACGGCTCAAGCCGCTTGCCGAAACTATTTCTGGTCCTGCGATCTAATCAAGTGAAGTATCAGTACTGAGAAAATGAGCAACGGCACTATCTTTAGTGGTAAAAATCGCCCTCAGATTAACAGGCGAACTCGGGATTTGCACTCGTTGGATCAGACTGAATATGTTCGGTGACAAACTGCTTTAACTCCCGGGCAGCCAATGCTGGTATGGCTTGCAATAAAAAATGTGGCGCATCGAGCCGGACTAACTTCATACCAGGGTTGTACTGCATTAATGTAGTGGCATTAAAAGCCCAAATAAGACGGTCTTGTCTGGCCTGCAGGTATAGAAGTGGCAAGGTTAAGTTATGAAACTTGTCCAGTACATCTACCTGCAACACCTGTTTTGCTCTGTGTTTAATCACTCGCTCCGGCACCATAGTTAGAGCTTTTTCCAGCAACGCAGATAAATGAACACTGGCGAAACGCCCCTGCAACCACAAAGCAGTCCAATGATGTACAAACTCATTCCACGGCAATTTATCCACAGCGTTGGCTAATCCTTTTATCGCAGGTAAAGGGTTGCGACCAAAAGTGCAGCAAAGCACCAAAGCCTTAAGATGCATAGGTTGTTCCGCTGCCAACATGATACCCAGAGGTCCGGAAAAAGACTCTGCCAGCACTACATAAGGGCTTTGCGGTAGCTGGGGCCGGATAAAATCCAGCAATTCACTGTACCCCCAAAGCTGATCCAAAGGATAAGCTATCACCTGAAGCTGGAAATCTGGTGTCAGTTGTTCGGCCAATTGCTGATATAAAGTCCCTGTACCATCCAAACCTGGCAGCAATAGTATGGTTAGCGCTTTGTTTACCCTCATATTCTGCTCCCGCTGCATGACTGGCGCTTGCCAGTGTAATCTAAACAGATGACAAAGCGCTGACAATTACTATCCAGCTGCAACGTTAAAAAATTGTCACAATTTAACCTTGTTGTTAACTCTACAGCATTGATATGCTTGAGCCTTTGTATTTAGCCAACGTATGCAAAGGAAGATTATGCTCAGGATTGCTGCAAATCAGATAGAGAAAAGTTACAGCACAGTAAAAGCGGTCGATCGCATCAGTTTTGAGGTGAAATCAGGCCAGATTTTTGCGTTGCTTGGCCCTAATGGTGCAGGAAAATCTTCTCTTATCAGGATGTTAGTTGGCCTGACCCGGCCCGATGCCGGCCAGATCCGCATCGAATACAAAGGAGAGGAACTGAACAGCTTACCTCAGCGTTGTTACGGTTATCTGCCGGAAGACAGAGGCTTGTATCAGGATAAAACGGTACGGCAAAACCTGACTTACATTGCTAAGTTACGTGGCATGAATGCGGCGGATATAGCACAAGGACTTAACGTATGGTGCACCAGACTGGATCTGCTGGAAAAAATGGACGACAACCTCAACAAACTATCAAAAGGCAACCAGCAAAAAGTTCAGCTGATTAGCTGTGTACTGCATAAACCTGATTTGCTGATTTTAGATGAACCCTTTTCTGGGTTAGATCCGGTGAATCAGGAACATGTGCTGTCCATTCTGACCGAACTAAAGCAAAGTGGTACAACAGTGATCCTAAGCGCCCATCAGATGGCGCTGATTGAACGTTTGGCCGATCAAATGCTGCTGCTCAACAAAGGGCAACTGGTTGCGCAGGGGAGCCTGGCGGAGGTTAGCCAGCAGTTGGATCCTAAACAATGGTTTGAAGTGCGCTTTGAACAGCAGGTCGATAGACAACAACTGCAGCAATTAAGTGCTGTGGCAGAGCTAAACAGTTCAGCCTCAGACAAAATGCAGTTAACTTTACAACAAAGCTTTAGTGTCGGCCAGCTCTTGCACCAACTGTCCAGCCTGGCTGAACTGGCTGACTTCAGCCGAATTCAACCCAGCCTGCATCAGCTGTACCTCACTGCAGTACAAAAGCACAATCAGCAAAACACAATAGAGTCGTCAATACTCACAGAAGGAGATGCAACATGACTCTTTGGACCATAGCACTATTTGAGTTCCAACGTTATTTCAAATGGAAACAGGAACTGATCAGCATAGGTCTGATGCTACTGTCTTTAATAGTTATGAGCGCCTGGCCTCTGCTAAAAACCTGGCTGGACAATGACTACAAGGTTGCATTAGTCGGTCCAATCACAGCGCCTGCAATCAGCGGTTTTAGCATCAGCCCAATCCCAGCCGATTCAACTCAAACCGCACTCGCCGGACTAGGAGAAGTCTGGGATTTAGTGGTTCAGGTGCAAGACAATACACTGGTGATGACAGCTCAATCCAGTGCCAGTTGGCAGGAAAAAATAAGACCAGAACTACAAAACTGGCTACAAAAACAACGCATCAGTCTACTACCTTTAAACCCTGAGCAAAAAAAGATTATCGATAGCCTGCCCGAAACTAAGCTGATATTCCTGAACAAAGATTCAGCTAAACAAAACAAAGAGCAACAGATGGTCAGTGGCGGTTTATTGATCCTGATGGGTATTGGCGTGTTTTCAGGTTTTGGTTTTATGTTTACCGCGATAACCACGGAAAAGCAGCAGCGTGTCACAGAACAGTTGCTAACATTGATCAGCGCCAAGCAGTGGATCGAAGGTAAAATTCTGGGCATCTCACTGTTTTGTTTAAAAAGTATGGTCACGACAGGCTTGTTTTTATACCTGATGATCCAGGCTGTTTCGCTGGCCAAAGGCAAAGGTATGTTTGTATTGCCTATCACCAGTTTAGATTTGGCCAGTGCCTTACTTTTTGTCAGCTTAGGTTTGTTGTTAATCAATAGCTTTATGGCAGGTTTTGCTGCCACTATTGACGACCCAAATCACTCAAGCCGTTCTATCATCATGTTTTTGCCCACAGTACCTTTAGGCGTTGTATT
>NZ_JAIWOI010000156.1 GCF_020217005.1 Rheinheimera sp.
CAGTGCAATGGATAATGCAGAAGGTACTCTGATGCATATACTCAGCTTGTTTCCCCTGACCTCTTTTGCTGCTATGCCGATGCGGATGGCGTCTGTAATTGTGCCCTGGTGGGAATGGCTTTTGTCACTGGCCCTACTGATAGCGACTCTGCTTTGGCTCAAAAATGCAGCTTACCGGGTATTTGAATTGGGGATCCGCATGTATGGTAAGGAGCCTGAATGGCCTCTACTGATGAAAACCTTTTTATTTGCCCGCGTCAAAGATTAGTGCCCTTGTCTATCTCAATGCGCACTGAACTATAGTTGGCTGTTATACTCTGAGTAGATAGCCGGGTGCCACTGACCCGGTTTTAACACAAAGGATAGTTCGCATTTTGTTGTACAGGACTCTGGGCATTCTGGCGCTGTTTGCCGCCTCTGCCGTCGCAGCGCATCCCCAAATTGAACTCAAGGGCGTTTCGGGCACCCTTGCTGATAACATTGAACTTTATTTAGACCGCTTGCCCGCTAAAAATAATCTGGGCTCCAGACGTTTTCAGAACAAAGTCATTGAAGATGTCAAACTCGCGGCCCGGGCTGTGGGTTATTACCGTATGGAGATAGAACCTAGCCTGGTGGGTAAAGAAAAAAAGCAAAAACTAAGGCTGACCATTCAACCTGGTGAAGCCTTGCGCCTCAAATCCGTCAAAGTGGAAGTGTTAGGCGAAGCCTCTACAGACCCTGAGTTTATCAAGCTGGTGAAACAGATTGGTCCAAAGGTCAACCACAGGGTGCATCACGGTCGCTACGAGGAAATTAAAAATCAACTAAATTCCCTGGCGTTGCGCCGTGGTTACTTTCAGGCCAGTTTTGTAAAGCATGAGCTCTCTGTAGCGCCACGCTTGCTGCAAGGTTTTATACATATTCAATTCGATTCAGGTCCACGTTATCACTTCGGTGAAGTCCAGTTTGAAGGCAGTCAAATTCGTGACGAACGTTTACGCTCTATGTTGCCTTTTAAGCCGGGTCAGCCTTATCTGTCGAGCCAACTGGGTGAACTGAATCAGCGCCTGGCGGAAACCAACTGGTTTCGCAGCATAGATGTAACAGTGGATGAACCGGAAAACGCGCAGCAACAACTGGCTGTTAAAGTCAAAGTTGAACCACAAACCCGAAATTCTGTAGAGACAGGTTTAGGTTATTCCACTGATCTTGGGCCTCGCATCAAACTGAACTGGAACAAGCCCTGGCTGAATGACAGAGGCCACAGCCTGAACAGTAAAATGGCGTTGTCAGGCCCGGAACAGACCTTAGAGATGGGTTACAAATGGCCAAAACAAAACGTCACTGAAGACTTTTATAAACTGAATTTTGGTATTAAAAATAAAGATTTGGAAGATACCCGCAGTCAGGAATACAACACCGCGCTGGAGCGCCACTGGTTATTGGACAATAACTGGTACAGGACAGCCTCTCTGCGCTGGTTGTATGAGGACTATGTGCAAGGTACAGACTCAGGCAGTGCTAACTTAATCATGCCAGGGATCAGCTTTAGTCGCAGCTGGGACAGTGGTGGCAGTATGCCCTCTGAGGCCACTCGTTATCTAATCGGCACTGAAGTCTCAGATCCGGCCTGGGGCTCCGACAGCAGTTTTGTCCGTTTGCGCAGTCGCGTTGGCTGGATAGGTTCTTTCTCCGATGATCAGCGTTATCTGGTGCGTGTAGATGCAGGCGCTGTGCTAATGGAAGCCATCACTGAGCTGCCGCCTTCACTGCGCTTTTTTGCCGGTGGTGACAACAGTATTCGTGGTTACTCTTATGAATCTATCTCGCCAAAGGATATTGAAAACAACTTAGTTGGTGCCCGTTATCTGGCAACAGCGGCGCTTGAGTATCAGCACAGGGTGTCAGGAAACTGGTGGGCTGCTGCATTTTTTGATGCTGGCAGTGCCTGGAATGATAAGGCCGATATTTACCGTGGCGTAGGTTTAGGTGTGCGCTGGGCCTCCCCTGTTGGCCCTATTCGTATTGATGTTGCATGGGGATTGGATGTGCCCTCCGATCAGGCCTTGCAGTTGCATTTTAGTTTGGGGCCGGAATTATGAGTGTAAATGGCAGCGAAGAGCGCACGGCAATGCCTGATGTGAAAAACGTCAGCTCAGCTTTTAGTTGGAAGAAATTCTTTTTAGCCTTCAGTTTATTGCTGTTGCTCAGCCTGATTGTGCTGTTTTATACCAATAAACCTCTGCAACTGCTGAACCGTTTGTTACCGGACGACAGCCCGGTTCAAATAACCCAAATCAGCGGCACACTGGCCGAGGGTTTTACACTGACCGGGGTGCAGTTTCAGCAGGACGGTGTCACACTGCAGATCAACAGCCTTGCAGCCAAAGTCAGCTGGTATTGTTTAGGCCGGTTTGAGATTTGTCTGGACAGTGCATCGGCTGAAGGTGTGCAGCTGGTGCTTAGCCCGTCCAGCCAAGCCGAAGCTGCACCAGAGCAGGAAGATACAGTACTGGAATTGCCCAAAGTCAGTATCAATCAACTGCAGATCACCGATCTCAAAGTACAACACGCTGAACTGCAGCTTAGTCTGAATAGACTGAACACAGAACTAACACTCGGTGGTCAACAGATAGCGCTGGGCGACACACTACTGGAGCAATTGCAACTACATCTGCCTGAAACTGCAGAGCAACAGAGTTCTGTCAGCCAAAGCGCAAAAAATAAGGCGGAAGCCTGGTGGCAGTATCAGGTGCCACAACTGACGCGCATTGAATTGCCGCTCTGGCTGAGTGTAAAAAAGCTGACATTACAGCAGCCTAAGGTCACAGGTGCCCAGCAACTTTCTGCAGAGCAGCTTAGTTTTTCGCTCGAAGCCAACCCCGATCAGTTTGAGCTGACAGAGTTTCAACTGACAAAGCTGCAGCTCAGTCAGCCAGATGTGCAAGGCAAGCCCATCACAGCGCAGGCACAGCTGAGTCTGAGCAATTCCACTCCTTTTGCAGTGCAGGGTTTTGTCAAAGCCGAAAGCTCTGGCCTGGTCCTCAATAGCAGCATAGCGGGTTCGTTGGAGCTAGTGCAGCTGGGTCTTGAACTTACCGGTTCACAGCAGGCCAGCGCTCAAGCGGAAGTAGCCCCGCTAAGCGCCGGACTGCCCATCCAACTGCACTTAAAAGCCAGCAGCCTGCAGTGGCCGCTGCAAGGCGAGCCTTTGTACAAAATGCAACAAGTGCAGCTTGATGCTGAAGGTTCATTGGCAGATCTGAAACTGACTCTGCAGAGCCAACAGCAAACACCCCAGCTGCCTGACAGCCAGTTGCAACTGACTGCGCATTGGCAAGCCCCGCTGTTAAGCTGGTCCGTTCTTCGCCTGCGTTCTGCTTTGGGTAATCTGAGTAGCCAGGGTTCTTTGGACTTAACCAAAGAGCTGGCTTTGGATGCAGCGCTGTCACTTGAGCAGATGCAACTGGCCCCCTGGATCAAAGATTATCCGGGCCAGCTCAGTGGGGATGTGCAGCTGAAAGCCAGTTATCACCAAACAGAGTGGCAACTTGAACTGCCCACTTTAGCTATTCAGGGGCAAGTGCGGCAGCAACCTTTGTCTTTGTCAGGCCAGTTGCAAGCCAAAGGCAAAGCTCTGGATGTAGCACAATTAAGCAGTAAATACCTGATCCTGCAGCATGGCAATAATAAAGTTACCGCTGAAGGGCAAGTGACAGACCAGTGGCAAATGGCCTTGTCTGTGGTGGCTCCCGATCTGGCCAGCTCCATTCAGGGTGCACAGGGCAGCCTGACGGCCGAGGTCAAAATCTCTGGCCCACAACAACACGCAGCTGCGGATATAAAACTACTCGCTGAAAAACTGCGCTATAAAAAGTTAGTACGGCTACAAAACCTGAGTTTAACCGCGCAACTGAACAGCAGTAATCTGAATCATCAGTTGGAATTAAATTTAGGTAAAGGCTCGATTTCAGGACAGGCACTAAATTCTGCCCAGTTGCTGCTGACAGGCAATAAAGACAATAGCGATTTTGTGCTGCAACTGGATGGAGCCGATTACAAAGCTCAATTGCAAGCAACTGCGGCGGCTCAACCTAAGCTGCGCTGGAAAATCGCGCTTGAGCAAGCGCAGTTACAAACTCCGGTAGGTCATTGGGCTTTAGCGGACCCCTTAGTGATGGCACTGGATTGGCCAAAACAACAACTCACTTTGCCTGCGCATTGCTGGACCTCAGAGCCTGGCAGGTTATGTCTGGAAGAAGCCAGCAAAATCAGTAGAACAGCGGGAAATGTTGCAGTGAGATTGCAGCAGTTCCAACTGGCCTTATTAGAGACGTTTATCGGCGAATCACAACAGCTTACGGGAGAAGCAGACGCTGATGTACAGCTGAACTGGGGTAAAAAACAAGGCTTGAATGCGTCAGTAAAAGTAACAGGCACAGCAGGTAAATGGCAGCAAACCGATGTCAATCCGCTGCAACTGCCGTGGCAAAGCTGGAGCGCGGCCCTGACACTGACCCCCAAACAGCTGTCGAGCAACTGGCAAATGCAGTTTAGTGAGGATCGTTCGCTGCAGGGCTCAGCCTCCCTGCCCGATTTAAACCAACAGGACAAAAAGCTCGAAGCAGAACTCAAGTTAAACCGGCTGGATTTGAGTTTCCTGCGCACTTTATTGCCTGAGCAAAGTGAATTTTTTGCCACCTTAAATGGCGAGGTGCGCGCCAGTGGAACTTTAGGCCGGCCTTTATTGTCTGGCCAGATCAAAGTCAGCGAGATGAAACTGCAGGGTCACAATGCGCCGCTGGACATAGAGCAAGGTAATGTGCAGTTGGATTTTTTACAGCAAAAAGCTCTGCTGACGGCGGATATTCAAAGTGCTGAAGGTAAAGCGCAATTATCAGGTTATGCCGACTGGTTTGATTTAGCCAACTATCAGGTTCGTTTAGCCTTAAGCGGCCAGCAACTGCCGCTGAATCTGTCGCAGGGTTTGGTCTATATCAATCCTGAAGTGACAGTGCTGGCACAAAATCAGGTGGTGGCGGTGCAAGGCACTATACAGATTCCAAAAGCCGATATAGCGATAGACGATTTGCCGCAAAATGCAGTGCAGGTGTCAGAAGACGAGATCCTGTTGAACAAAGAACTGGAGGTACGCCGTGGTGCTGTCACCAGTTCCATCAAGCTGGTCACCGAAATGCGGTTGATTTTAGGCGAGCAGGTCAACTTACAGGCATTTGGCTTAAAAAGCCGGCTTAAAGGCCAGCTGTTGTTTAGCCAGAATGGCACACAACAACGTTTAAAAGGTGAAGTGAATATTCTGGATGGTACCTTCCGTTCTTACGGCCAGGATTTACTGATCCGCAAAGGTAAATTGATGTTTAACGGCCCGGCTGATCAGCCCTTTTTAACTATTGAAGCGATACGTAACCCCTCCTCCACTGAAGATGATGTGATTGCTGGGATCCGGGTCAATGGTCCGGCGGATCAGGCCTCAGTGGTGATTTTTTCCGAACCCTCTAAACCTCAGGCCAACGCTTTATCTTACCTCTTGATGGGGCGGGATTTGTCCGGCAGTGGTGACAGTAAAAGCAACCCAATAACCAGTGGTTTAATAGGCCTTGGTATTGCCAACAGCAATGGCATGGTCAGTCAGTTGGGCAAAGCCTTTGGTTTTGAGCAATTTACCCTGGATACGGCGGGCACAGGCGATGACTCCCAAGTGACGGTCAGCGGCTATTTGTCGCCTAAACTGCAGTTAAAATATGGTGTGGGCATTTTTAACTCGCTGGGGGAATTCACCTTAAGGTACGAGCTGATGAAAAACCTCTACCTGGAAGCAGTGCAAGGTATAGATAGCGCTGTGGATGTACTTTATAAGTTTGAGTTTGATTAGTTCAGCGGTGATGCACATTTAGTCTCAGCCAAAAAAATGCCCGGCTGATAAGGCCGGGCCAGAACGTGGTCTTTGGATGGGCAAAGACTTCGGAGTTCGACAACAACAGCAGAATCATTGTTGTCATAGGGTCACAACACGTAACAGAGCGTTTATCCGCCTACGAAATCAAGGCGCCTTCCTGGCTGGGTGCAGACTTCCCACTTGATTGCATATCTTGCAAATGATAACCGTTCTCATTACGAAGATAATCATAACAGCTTTATTCACCACCGCAACTGTTTTTTCAGATTTAATTCAGGGCAAAGTAAAATTAAATAGCGCGCAGCAACAGGTGTTGATACCGCCCTATCGAAGCATAAGGCTCTTGTCTGTTGTATTGCAGTTCGACCTGCAACAACTTCTCAAATTCTGTTTCCTGCTCTGAACGATCACGCAGGTAATCATGAAAACAGCGCACGCCGGTTTTGCCTTCAATAACAAAACCTGCTTCTTTACACCAACGATACACATCTTCTGGTTGCAATGGATTTTGTGGGCTTAAACTGACCTTCTTCTTAAAGGCCAAATCACGCAGCACATAGTTAAAATTGCCATAAATGATATTACTCAGGCGTTTGGCGTCTTTGTTATAAAACATCAGCGACACCAGACCACCTGTTTGTACTAAAGCCCGCAGTTGTTTAATGGCTTCAGCAGGTTCGTGCAACCATTCCAGTACAGCATGGCATAGCACCACTGGAAAGGCTGGCCATTGCTGGTCGGCCAATTGCTGTAACGCCAGAGCATGGCACTCAATTTGTGTATCGACACCACGGGTTTTGGCCTCTTCGAGTGCCATATCCAGCATATCCTGCGACAGATCGGTTAAAGTGACCTGATGGCCCTGCTGCGCCAGCGCCAGCGCCAACTGACCCTGCCCTGCACCTACATCCAGTATGCGGCTTGGGGTTGCTAAATCGGCGCATTCGGCAAAGTCTCGCAGCAACACTGCCTGACGCAACCGGCCTTTGGTGGTCTGATAAATATTCTTCTGAAATTTGCCCGCTATACCGTCAAAATTGCGGTCCTGCTGTTTTTTACTCACTGCTTGCTACTCACCTGATCCAAGCCTAAGCCGGATTGTCGATATCAATAAATTCACAGACAACACCAGTGCGTTGCTGTACAAACTCTGCCAAAGCTTTGATGCCATAACGTTCTGTGGCGTGATGGCCAGCGGCAATAAAGTCGATACCAAGCTCACGCGAGCTATGGATAGTTTGTTCCGATACTTCGCCACTGATAAAAAGCTCAGCTCCAGCCGCATAAGCCTGGTCGATATAAGATTGGCCGCCGCCTGTACACCAGGCCAGCTCAGTCACTGGTTTATCCAGCACTGCATGTAACAAAGGTAAGCGGTTCAGTTCAAGATGCAACTTGTCTGCAATCTGCTGACTGGTCATCGCCTGTGCCAGAGTGCCGCGCATCAGCACGCCGGACGGGCTGACACCAGGCACAGCCTGCCAGCTGGTAAGCCCCAGCTTTAACGCCAGCTGAGCATTATTGCCAAGCAGCGGGTGCACATCCAGCGGTAAGTGATAGGCAATCAGATTGATGTCGTGTTTCAGTAGGGTTTGTAAGCGGCGTTTTTTTATCCCTGTGATGGCATAGTCTTCGTTTTTCCAGAAATAACCATGATGCACCATAATGGCATCAGCTCCTGCGGCAACCGCCGCATCCAGCAAGGCCTGAGAAGCGGTCACACCCGCCACAATCTTTTTAATCTGGCTTTTACCTTCGACTTGTAAACCATTGGGGCAATAGTCTTTGATCAAGTTACTTTGTAGTTCCTGATCCAAAAGTTGTACGAGCGCCTGACGGCTGATTTCACTCATCTGTTGTCTCCTGCTGTGCAAAGCTTTGTTTCAGCTCTGCCAGTTTAGTTTTTGCTTCAATCCACTGCGCCATAAACTGGGTGCTGCGATGCTGATGATGCCTGAGCATAGCGCCAGTGAAGTTGGTTAATCTGTGCTGCGACAGCTGTTGCTGTACATCCATCAGTTGTTGCCAAACCCGGGGTTGATGTTGATGGCTGGCAAAACGTTGGGCCAAAATGGTAAAACCCTGTTGCTGCTTTTGTTGCCATAAGGTTTCGTCCTGATACAACAACACGGCCGCCTCTGCTATCTGCTGCGCAGTCTCGCCGATTAGCCCGGACCATGCTCCCTGATGCTCCATACCTTCAGCGCCAACTGCTGTGGTTACATTGGGTGTGCCCTGTGTCATGGCATCAATAAACTTACCTTTTAAACCTGCACCAAAAGGCAATGGAGCCAATAAAACCCGACCATGTTTAACCACTTCTGCCGCATCCTCTGCCCAGCCTTTGACCAGAAACCCTTCTTTCGGCTGATGCAATTGTGTGGCTTTAGGTGGTGGATAAGCACCATAAATATGCAGTTCAGCTGTGGGAAGCTGCTTGCGGATCAAAGGCCAAATCTGCTGCTTGAGCCACAATACCGCCTGCCAGTTTGGCTCATGGCGGAAATTGCCTATAGAGACAAAATGCTGGCGCTGCTCAAACGAAGGTAAATCCTGTTGTGGCTTAGTCTCCAACCAAAAGGGGCTGTAACATAAAAGCTCTTGCGGCAGCTTAAAATGCTCTGTCAACAGCTGTATCTCGGCTTCTGAAATAATCAGTGTCAGATCAGAGCGGTAAATAGAAGCGATTTCGCGTTGTGCCTGTTCTGAGTGCAAGTCCTGTAGTGTGACGTCCCTGCCCGCTTTATAGGCTTGCTGACGGGCTAATCGTAAAAAGTGCAGATCCTCGGTATCCAGCAACCGCAGAGCATGTGGGCATTGTTGTTCAACACGCCAGCCAAACTGTTCTTCCAGCATAAAACGGTCAAACATCACCATATCGGGTTGCCATTGTCTGAGCTGTTCGTCAAAACTACTGTCGTTTAGCAGAATTTGTTCTTCACTGATCTGCCACTGGCTTAAGTCAAAACGATGTGGGCTTTTTTCTGCGGGGCTGGCAAAAATTACAGTCCAGCCTTGCTGACGAAACATCGCAAGCAAAGACAACATCCTACTGCCCGCTGCAGAGGAATTTGGTTCAGGCCAGACATAACCGACCACTAAAAGCACAGCCATAAAAATTACGGTTCACTATAAAAAACACAAAGGCCGTTAGTTTACCCTTATCCATAGAAAATAACGAATTGCGCTGGTTGCTTTGATCCGGCCAGTGTTACCATAGTGCTTTGAGGTCAGTCCAGATAAAGCGCAATATGAAAGCAGCCACCAGTTACAGTGCAACAGAAGAATTAAGCCATGCTATCAGTCATGGCATTGGAGTGTTAGCCAGTCTGGCTGCCTTGTATCTGATGCTGGAACTTTCCGCTGCAGATTTCTGGCGTCAGGTAAGCAGTTGGGTATTCGGCCTGAGTTTAATTTTATTATATGGCAGTTCCACCTTGTATCATTCAGTTCAGGCCTTGACTCACAAGTTATGGCTGAGAAAGCTCGATCATTCCGCAATTTTTGTACTCATCGCAGGTACTTACACCCCTTTTACTCTGGTCAGTTTACGAGAAAACTGGGGCTGGTGGTTATTTGGCCTGGTCTGGAGCATAGCGCTGGCTGGAGTGTTGCTTAAACTTTTTACCGGTGCCAAATACCAGAAACTCTCTTTGGCTTTATATCTGGTGATGGGCTGGTTAGTAGTGATTGCTCTGGACCCTATGCTGAACCATGTGCCTGCAGCCGGATTGTGGTGGTTATTGGCTGGTGGTTTGTTCTATTCAGGTGGAGTGCTGTTTTATATCCAAAAGTCTCTTTTTATGCACCACCTGATTTGGCATTTGTTTGTTTTGGCAGGCAGCACTTGTCATTTCCTAGCTGTGTATTGGTATGTATTACCGACATAAGAAGTTAAAGCTGAGTCTCAGGTAATTCAAACCAAAATAAAGCGCCATGTCCGGCTTGGCTATCAAAACCAATATCGCCTTGATGGGCCGAAATAATGGTTTTACAAATATTTAAACCAAGACCAGTACCCTCGGCTTTGCGGCTGGTCGAGCCATCAGCCTGAGAGAACTTTTCAAAAATACGACTACGGAAATTATCTGGAATTCCGCA
>NZ_JAIWOI010000157.1 GCF_020217005.1 Rheinheimera sp.
GCCCTGATCCTGCACTTCAAAGCGGACACGGTTTTCCACTTTGGATAACTGCACCTCGACCACCTGCCCTGATGCCGAAAATTTAATTGCATTAGACAACAGATTATCCAGTACTTGCCTGATCCTTGTTTGGTCGGCCATCAGGTGACAATCAGCCAGATGGGTTTGGAAGCTAACCTGATACTTAGCGGCAAAAGGTGCTATTGAGTCCAGAGCCTGTAGCACCAGTTGCTTCATATCAACAAGTTCAAAGTTCAAACTAAAATTGCCGGATTCAAACTTTTGTAAATCAAGCAAATCGTTAATTAATTGTGACAACCTCTCACTGTTGCCAAGAGCGGTTTGCAGTAAGTGTTGATAGTGTTCCGAGTTTTCGGCAACAACTTTGCTGGCGAGCAAGCCAACAGCCCCTCTGATTGATGTCAGGGGCGTACGCAGCTCATGACTTACAGTGGATATAAACTCATCTTTTAAGTTATTCAACCTTTTAAGTTCTCTGTTATTCTCGGCCAGCTGCGACAAACTGACCTCCAGTTGTCTCGTCCGTAACGACAAAGTAGCTGAGCTGTCTTGCAATGCTTTAGTGCGTTCCTCCACCATAGTTTCCAGTACCATTTGGTTACTGGCTTTTTCCTGCACTGAATGTTGCAGTAATTTATTAATCTGTCGCATATGCCTCAAACGATAAGCATGTCCTCCCAGTAGCACGAGCAATAACAGCAGCGCCATTCCAACCATGACCCATTTTTTTTGCCACCATAAAGGCAAAACTTTGATTGTCATACGAAGAGGCGTATCGGCAAATAGTCCATGTTGGTTTGAACCAAGAACTTTTAGTTCATAGTTACCTGGCTCGAGTTGGCTGTATGTGAGCTTGGTATAACCTGTATTGTGCAACCAGGAGTTGTCCACCCCTTCTAACTGGTAAATAAACTGGTTACGTTTGGGATCATGAAAATCCAGACTGGCCAACTCTATACTAATGCTTTCGCCGGGTTGCAACTCAATTCGGGAAGCAGGATGTTGCATGATGCCGGGTTTAAGTTTTTTTTGACCAATCCAAATCGCTGAGATTTGAGTTTTGGGTTTCGTATGATTCAGCCACAACAGATCAGCTTTCACTATGGCTAAACCTCCGGCCGTCCCCAAATAAAGGTTGCCGCGCTTAGAGACAGAGAATGCTTTAAAAATCATTTCTTTATTACTTAAACCATCTTGCTCTGTAAAGGTAATCAAACGCTCTTGTTGGTATGGTTTTAAGCTCAGGCCATGTGAGGACAAAAGCCATATATTTTGTTGAGCGTCGGTATAAGCCCCAAGCAATTCAGTTTCAGCCAGCTGTATTGCATCACCTAAGCCCGAGACAATCCTGTTTTGTACATCCAGGCTAAGCAGGCCATTTCTGCTACAGATCAACACTGTTTGATCTGGTCCTTTCGCAATACACTGAATATCAACTGCTTTCTCTATTGGCAATAACTCAGCTAAAGATTGAAGCTGGCCATTGGCCGGATCCAATACAAACACACCTGAATAACGTGTTCCAAGCCACACCTTGCCCTGAATTTCCTGCACTACCTGTACCGCATCACCTACTTTAAGCTGCGCCATATCCTGCAACCAGTACTGATGTTTACCTTCTCTGTCCCATCGCATCAGGCCGTTTTGCCATAAGCCTAACCAAAGGCTTCCATCAGACAAACTGACAATATCCCGCACGTTTTGCCATTGGGTGCTATTAGGTCTTTGTGCCGAATCAAGCTGGACCAATTGTTGCTTCGTTTCGTCAAATTGCCACAAACCATTGTCCGAACCAATATACAGTTCGTTCTGTTGGGTTCTGATAATGGCATTGACTCTGGCTGGCATTGCAAAAGACGATACCATTGTTGTTTTTCTGTTGAGTTGATAGAGCTGATCTGCTGTGCCTAGCCATAAAAACTCATCTTCAACTTTTATAGCTGTCAGCTGTTGCCGGGCCAAAGCTGCGGCTTGAGGTCCCCAGCTACTGAGATCGGTAAAAGCAGACGGCTGATGCCTGCCGTAGAACAAACCTCTTTCTCTGCTGCCAACCCACAACAAACCACTACGGTCAACCAGCAAAGAACGTACATTGATACCCGGCAACAGCTGCCTGCTGCCGGAAAAAGACTCAAAGGTACCGCTGGCGAAAGAGAGCTTGTAGATCCCATCAAAAGTTCCTACCAATAAATTTCCCTGCTGATCACTTTCCAGCACGTTTATGATAGGACTGGGCGCGTCGTCATAAAATGGCACAGTCTGAAAGGCTGATGCGGCGGGGTCAAACCGGAACAAGGCACCACGACCACCAACCCACAACGTATTGCCGTGCGCATACAAAGCCCGCATTTCATTGTTAACACTTTGCTGACCAAACGTCTGATAGGCTTCGCTCAACCCCTGCTCTGAGGTCCATTGATGCAAACCATTACCAGTTGCGATCCAGATGGTGCCATCTTCTGTTTGCGCAAGAGCCCAGATACGTTGGTTTATAAGAGGTTGGGCAGCATCAGTTGCCCCCACAGTCTCGAGTCGGCCATCCGGCAATAAACGTTGCAATCCTTTACTGCTGCCAATCCAGAGCACACCCGATTTATCCATTAACAAACTTTGAATGTAGTTACTGGTCAGTACTAATGCACTGTCAGGCTTATCTGAATAATGAGAAATTTTGCCAGTCTTTGTGTCCACCTTACTCAGGCCCATACCCCAGCTACCTATCCATAATTGATGCTCTTTATCTATCAGTAAGGCATCGATGTCTGGCACCATAATGTTGTTGCTGACTGACTCAGGCAACACATCAAAGGCTTCAAGTTCGTAACCGTTGTACCGCAATAAACCCGTGTTTGTAGAACCCAACCAGATGTAACCGTCCTGATCCTGCACTATCTTGTAAATACTTGCATTGGGTAGCCCGTCGTCGACACTGAGCCGGGTAAAATGAGTTTGTGCAGACGAGAAGAAGCTGCAGCATAATAACCACAGTAACAGCAGAGAGGGGCAGAGTCTGCCTGACATTACTTCAGGTCTCCGGAACATTGAAAAACAAGTAGAGGATGACTCAATTTCGACCTCTTCGCAGGAACAAGAGTAAATAAGTGTAAACAAACAATACCATAGCATGAATTCGTTGCCAGAGCCTGGACTGGAAAAAATGCAGTTGTGCTTTATCTCGCTATTGCAATGCCATAAAATCGGCCCCATTAAGGATTCAACTGAATACACCATCGAAAAATGCCGGAGTAATGCATGTCCACTATTAAACACAGCCGTTTATTGATATTAGGTTCTGGCCCAGCGGGCTACACTGCGGCTGTTTATGCTGCGCGCGCCAATTTAAACCCTGTGCTTCTGACTGGTATGCAGGCGGGCGGCCAGTTAACGACTACCACTGAAGTGGAGAACTGGCCTGGTGACCCTCATGGTTTAACAGGCCCAGCACTGATGGACCGGATGAAGGCTCATGCTGAAACCTTCAACACAGAAATTTTATTTGATCATATCCACACTGTAGATCTGAAACAGCGTCCATTTATCCTGACCGGAGACAACGGCCAGTACAGCTGTGATGCGCTGATTATCGCTACAGGCGCATCAGCTAAATATTTAGGCTTACCCTCTGAACAAACCTACAATGGTCGTGGAGTGTCTGCCTGTGCTACTTGTGATGGCTTCTTCTATCGCAATCAAAAGGTTGCAGTAGTAGGTGGTGGTAACACTGCTGTAGAAGAGGCTCTGTACTTAGCCAATATCGCTTCAGAAGTACATTTAGTTCATCGTCGCGATACCTTTAAAGCAGAAAAAATTCTGGTTGACCGCTTAATGGCCAAAGTTGCTTCTGGCAATATCATTTTGCACACACACCGCGAACTGGAAGAAATTTTGGGTGACGATATGGGTGTGAATGGTATGCGGCTAAAATCGACCAATGGTCAGCCGACTGAAGATGTGGCTGTAGCTGGCGTGTTCATAGCTATCGGTCATAAACCAAATACCGATATTTTTGCCGGTCAATTGGAAATGAACGGCGGCTACCTGAAAGTACAAAGTGGTACTGAAGGCAACGCCACTCAAACCAGTATTGAAGGTGTATTTGCTGCTGGTGATGTGTCCGATCATATCTACCGTCAGGCTATTACTTCAGCTGGCACCGGCTGTATGGCCGCTTTGGATGCAGAGCGTTATTTAGACGCTTTAGCAAAGTAATATCTGCATAAACAGCGCTTAGACAGGGGTAAATAGCGGTGATTTATTTACCCGAGTTATCAAAAACATCGCTTGAGTTCCCTCCGGTCAGCCAGGCTCTGGCTGAACCGGATGGGTTGTTAGCCATGGGCGGTGACTTATCACCCGAACGTTTGTTGCGTGCCTATCAGAGCGGTATTTTCCCCTGGTTCAGCCCAGGTGACCCGCTGTTGTGGTGGAGTCCATCGCAACGCGCCATATTTAAGCCCGGAGTGCTGAAACCAAACCGCTCCTTGCGAAAGTTGCTGCACCACAGTAGCTTTGAGATCAGTATAAATAAAGCCTTCCCGGACGTTATACGCTGCTGCAGTGCTCCGCGCCCAACCCAACAAGGGACCTGGATAGTGCCTGATATCCAACAAGCCTATATAGCTTTGCACCAGCAAGGTCATGCACATAGTGTAGAAGTCTGGTCTGACGGTAAACTGGTGGGCGGCTGCTATGGTGTAATGGTCGGTCAGTTGTTTTGCGGCGAGTCGATGTTTAACACATTACCTAATACTGCAAAAGTCGCGCTTGCCGCTCTGCAGCAGCATTTGTCTTCCTTCGCAACAGGCTATATTGATTGTCAGATGATGAATCCATTTTTGCAGCAACTTGGAGCGGAACCTTTGTCGCGGCGAACTTACCTGACTTTGCTGGCCAATCATCAGACTCTGATCTGCCCTGCTGATAGCTGGCGTGCACAGCAATTGAAGTTGGAGATTTAACATGTCAGGTCTCAGACTTGGAGTGAGTCAGACTCAACCCTGTAATTACTTGCCAGACAGGCAGGAACGTTTACTTTTTACCCTACCGGATGAACCTCTGGACGCTGGTTTTTACCAACAGCTGTTGGCATTAAATTTCAGGCGCAGCGGCGAACAAATTTATACCACTTATTGTGAAGGTTGCCAGCAGTGCCAGTCGGTGCGACTGCCCAGCCAAGAGTTCCTGCTGAGCACAAATCAACGCCGGGCATGGAACAAAGCCAAACGAAGTGGCTGGCAGTATCAGTTGGTGCACTACGATGATAAAGCCTGCTGCACAGCTAAATACTATGAGCTTTATCAGTCCTATATTAATAACAAACATTCTGATAGTCCGATGTCGCCCGCAAGCCCTGAGCAGATGTCCTACTTGTGGCAGACTCAGTGGCTGGAAGTGCGATTTTTAGAACAATATGTAAATAACGAGTTGGTTGCTGTGACTGTGGTAGATTGCACACCTGATGCTTTCTCCGCTGTTTATACCTTTTATCAAACAGGTCAGGTTTTACCCTATGGCACTTTAGCTATTCTGGCTTTAGTTGAGTTAGCAAAGGTTAAACACATTCATTTTGTCTATCTGGGTTATTACATTCAGCACTGTCAAAAAATGAGTTACAAGGCCAGGTTTTTACCACAACAACGCTTTATAGCCGGAGAATGGCTCTCATTTCGCTAAATCTGTCTATCTTGCTTTACTTATCTGCCCTTTTTCGGCAAAATCTGCGGCAGTTTTTTGAACTAATGAATTTAAATAAGAGGCTGGCACGCTGAATGGCGAAAGAAGACGTAATTGAAATGCAAGGGACTATCTTAGATACCCTGCCAAATACCATGTTTAAGGTCGAGTTAGAAAACGGCCACGTAGTTATTGCCCATATTTCAGGCAAAATGCGTAAAAACTACATTCGCATTCTGACAGGTGACAAAGTCACTGTTGAATTAACTCCTTACGATCTGACCAAAGGTCGCATCGTGTTCCGTCAACGTTAAGATTTGCCGGAACCAAGTAGCGTTAACGCTATTTGCTTGACTTGCTTTAAAGAAAAACCCGGCTAAGCCGGGTTTTTTCGTATTTTAAGTTCATAAAAAGTTTAATACCCAAGTAATTGGAGTTGCAGGGAGGCGACAAGCCAGCGAGACCCCAGGAGCATAGTTCACCTATGTGACTGGGGCGAGATGGCGCAGTCAACAAAGCTGCAGCTTCAAGAACGACGCAGATATATACCCAAGTAATTGGAGTTGCAGGGAGGCGACAAGCCAGCGAGACCCCAGGAGCATAGTTCACCTATTTGACTGGGGCGAGATGGCGCAGTCAACAAAGCTGCAGCTTCAAGAACGACGGGTAGATCAAACCAGAGCTTCTTCTTCGTTATAGTCAAACTCCAGCTCGTCACCTTTTAAGTCAACACGCACATCTCCACCGTTTGCCAGGCGACCAAACAAAATTTCGTTCGCCAAAGGTTTTTTCAGTTGTTCCTGAATGACCCTGGCCATAGGACGTGCACCCATAGCCTGATCATAACCTTTGTCGGCCAGCCATTGACGGGCCGCACCACTCAATTCCATAGATACTTGTTTTTTATCCAGCTGCACCTGCAAGTCACAGACAAACTTATCGACAATTTGCAGAATAATATCGCGGGATAAATGTTTAAACCAAATGATGCCATCCAGACGGTTTCTGAACTCAGGACTAAAAGTCCGGTTAATTTCAGCTAGAGCGTCGTGACTGTGATCCTGCTGTTTAAAGCCAATGGTTTTACGCACTGTCTCCTGCACACCAGCATTGGTGGTCATCACCAGAATTACATTACGGAAATCGACTTTACGGCCGCTGTTATCGGTCAAAGTGCCATGGTCCATCACCTGCAACAAAATGTTGTAGATGTCAGTATGGGCTTTTTCGATTTCATCCAGCAGCACCACTGAGTACGGATGTTTAGACACCGCATCTGTCAGCAAACCACCCTGATCAAAACCTACATAACCCGGAGGCGCACCAATTAAGCGGCTGACCGCATGACGTTCCATGTATTCAGACATATCAAAGCGCAACAATTCTACGCCCATGATTTTGGCTAGTTGTTTGGTCACTTCGGTTTTACCAACCCCTGTTGGGCCAGCAAATAAGAAGTTACCAATAGGCTTTTCTTCATTGCCTAAACCGGAGCGGGATAAACGAATAGCTGAAGTTAACACTTCAATAGGCTCATCCTGACCAAAGACTACCAATTTCAGGTTACGGTCTAAATTCGCCAGCACATCTTTATCTGAGGCCGACACTGACTTTTCAGGAATACGCGCCATCTTGGCAATAATGTGTTCAATCTCCGGCACGTTAATGACTTTTTTACGTTTGGACAGAGGTAACAAACGCTGACTGGCACCCGCTTCATCAATCACATCTATGGCTTTATCCGGTAAATGCCGCTCGTTAATATACTTCGCCGACAACTCTGCGGCAGCACGCAAGGCCTTTTGGGTATAACGGACACCATGGTGAGCTTCGTAGCGCTCTTTTAAGCCCTGCAGAATTTGCGTGGTGTCATCGACACTAGGTTCAACAACATCAATTTTCTGGAAACGGCGCACCAGCGCTGTATCTTTTTCAAAGATGTTTTTAAATTCCTGATAGGTGGTTGAGCCGATGCAACGTAAACGCCCACTGGATAACAGCGGCTTGATCAGATTGGAGGCATCCATCACGCCACCTGATGCAGCACCTGCGCCTATAACCGTATGGATTTCATCGATAAAGAGCACTGCATCTTTTTCGTTTTCGATTTCTTTGAGCAGAGATTTTAAACGTTTCTCAAAATCACCGCGGTATTTGGTACCCGCAAGCAAAGAGCCCATATCCAGCGAATAAATTGTGGCATTAGCAATGACTTCAGGCACTTGCTTATTGACGATACGATAAGCCAGACCTTCGGCAATGGCGGTTTTACCCACCCCCGCCTCGCCAACCAATAATGGATTATTTTTTTTACGGCGGCACAACACCTGAATAGTGCGCTCCAGCTCCATATCTCGGCCCACTAGCGGATCGATCTGACCGTTTTTTGCCAGAATATTCAAATTGGCTGTGAAGCTTTCCAGGTATTTGTTTTCGTCAATTTGTACATCGCCGTTTTCATCTTGCTGCTCGTCCTGCTGCTCGATTTTTTCGGTCTTTATCACACCATGCGAAATGTAGTTAACTATATCAAGGCGGCTGATATCGATTTTTTTCAGTAAATAAACCGCCTGCGATTCCTGCTCACTAAAAATAGCGACCAGTACATTGGCTCCTGTGACTTCTGATTTACCGGAGGATTGCACATGAAACACTGCTCTTTGCAATACACGCTGAAATCCAAGCGTAGGCTGAGTGTCACGCTCAACATCGTCTTCAGGTAATAAAGGTGTGGTTGAGTCAATAAAATGCGACAGATCAAGCCGCAGACGGTCTATATTGGCACCACAGGATTTAAGGGCTTCACCAGCCGCCGGGTTGTCCAATAAAGCTAACAATAAATGTTCTACCGTCATATATTCATGACGCTTTTCCCGCGCAAACCGAAACGCCAGATTTAAGGTTAACTCAAGATCTTTGTTCAACATACAACATCACTCCTAATCCACCTGAGTTACTACAGCAGTTGTTTGGCGTTAAGCCCGTTCCATAGTGCATAACAATGGATGTTCGTGCTCTTTCGCATAAATGGACACTTGCTGAACTTTGGTCTCCGCAACCTCGGCTGTGAACACTCCACAAACCGCCATACCTTCATAATGCACCTGTAACATAATTTCACTGGCTTTTTCATACTGCATATTAAAAAACCTGGTCAGCACATCAATGACAAAATCCATTGGCGTGTAGTCATCGTTGTGAAGTATGACTTTATACATGGAGGGAGGTTTCACCTGTTGCCGGGTTTTCTCCACCACTCCGTGCTCTGTTACGTTGTTTTCTTTATAACCGCTCATAAACTATAGCCACGCCTGTTCAAAGCATCAAAATTGCATTGATGAATTTTTTCACCGGACCTAAAGCCACTACGGGCTTTACAGTCACTCTGTGTCTCTTACATATAGATAGTACCTGTACAACAGCTTTACAAGGGTGTAAAAAACTTGACTAGCTGCACAAATTATCTACAGTAAATGGTGGAGTCTGCCAACAGATCCCCGTTGCTCCGCCTTAGAATACAGAATTTAGCTAACTTAGAGAAGGAAGTAGTATGGCTACCGGTAAAGTGAAATGGTTCAATAATGCCAAAGGATTTGGGTTTATTCGTGAAGATGGTCGTGACGAAGACATCTTCGCCCATTATTCAACCATTAACATGGATGGCTACCGTACGCTGAAGGCCGGCCAGGATGTGGTGTTTGACCTGTCTGAGGGCCCAAAGGGTTTACATGCAGTAAATATCGCACTGCCAGAAGGTCACAAACCTGAATAACCACCTGAAGCTCAGATGTCTATATGAAATGCCGGCATAAGCCGGCATTTTTCTTTATTCGATGCCATCCCTGGCGCTCCCCCTTCAGGGCCAACGCTTGCGTTGTTAACAAAACGGCAGGATAGCCGTTTTGCACAGCTTTAGCTGCCGAAGGCGAACATCATGGATGATGTGAGTGAAAAACATCCCAAATGTTTTTTTATTCGCTGCCATCCTTGGCGCTCACCCTTTCGAGCCATCGTCGCTTCGCTCCAATGTTAAAAAACATTCCCGATGTTTTTTTCTCTTTCGTACTTGAAGCTGCAGCATTGTTGGCCGAACTCCTCGCCCCAGTTATTTTGAAAATACTCACCAGACATGACGTGCGAGTTCTCGCATCAATCCAAATGCACGCAGGACAACTATGCTCCTGGGGTCTCGCGCGTTTGCCGCCTGGCTACAACATTAATTATTTTGGCGATGCACAAAAAAGAAAAAGGCGCACGAGGCGCCTTTTTACATTCAAGATAACAGTCTGTAATTACAGCGCAGCTA
>NZ_JAIWOI010000158.1 GCF_020217005.1 Rheinheimera sp.
ATGCCTGATTAAAGGTATCGCTTGGACGCATAGCTTTTGATGCTAACACATCGTCTGGTTTGTAGTAGCCGCCGATATCCACCGCTTTACCTTGTACTGAATTTAATTCCTGTACAATTTTCGCTTCGTTTTCAGTTAAGGTTTTAGCCAGAGGAGCGAACTTAGCTGCAATTACAGCATCTTTGCTTTGAGCCGCCAGAGCTTCCGCCCAGTAGAAAGCCAGATAGAAATGGCTGCCACGGTTATCCAGTTGACCCAGTTTACGGGTTGGAGACTTGTCGTTATCGAGGAACTTAGCAGTGGCTTGATCCAACGCATCAGCCAGTACCTGAGCTTTAGCGTTGCCAGTGACCTGGCTTAAATGCTCAAGCGATGCAGCCAGAGCCAGGAATTCGCCTAAAGAATCCCAACGTAAGTGATTTTCTTCAACAAACTGTTCGACGTGCTTAGGCGCAGAACCACCAGCACCAGTTTCAAACAAGCCGCCACCGTTCATCAGGGGCACAATAGACAACATTTTGGCACTGGTGCCTAATTCCAGGATTGGGAATAAGTCGGTTAAGTAGTCACGTAACACGTTGCCAGTGACAGAAATGGTATCCAGACCTTCTTTCATACGTTTTAACGTATGACGGGTGGCCTCCTCCGGCGACATAATCTGAATGTCTAAACCACTGGTGTCGTGATCTTTTAAGTAAAGTTCTACTTTAGCAATCAGTTGAGCATCATGAGCACGGTTTTTATCTAACCAGAATACGGCTGGTGTTTTACTTAAACGGGCACGGTTCACAGCCAGTTTGACCCAATCCTGGATTGGAGCATCTTTGGCCTGACACATACGCCAGATATCACCTTGCTCAACATTGTGTTGAATAAGCACAGTGCCTGCCGCATCGACCACTCGCACCTGGCCAGCCGCTTTAATTTCAAACGTCTTGTCGTGTGAGCCGTATTCTTCCGCTTTTTGTGCCATTAAGCCAACGTTTGGCACTGACCCCATAGTACGAGGGTCAAACGCACCATGCTCACGGCAGAAGTTGATCGTTTCCTGATACACACCAGCATAACAACGGTCTGGAATAATAGCTTTGGTGTCTTTTAACTTGCCATCCGGGCCCCACATCTGGCCGGAAGAACGGATAGCCGCAGGCATAGAAGCATCGATAATTACATCGCTTGGTACATGCAGGTTAGTGATACCTTTATCTGAGTTCACCATGGCCAAGGCTGGTTGTTTAGCGTATACAGCTTTGATATCGGCTTCAATTTCCGCTTTTTTATCAGCTGGCAGCTTGGCGATTTTTGCATACACATCGCCTAATCCATTGTTGGCATCCACACCTAGTTCGGCAAAAGTGGTCGCATGTTTTTCAAACACATCTTTGAAATACACAGTCACCACATGACCAAACATAATAGGGTCAGACACTTTCATCATGGTGGCTTTTAAATGCACTGACAACAGCACATCTTTAGCTTTTGCATCCGCAATTTCTGCCGCAATGAAATCACGCAGTGATTTTTTGCTCATGGCTGAAGCGTCGATGATTTCACCTGCTTTTACTACAGTTTTTTCTTTTAGAACGGTGACACTACCATCTGCCGCTACGTGCTCAATCCGCACCTGACCAGCGTCTTTGATGGTGACTGACTTTTCGCTACCATAGAAATCACCTGCGCTCATATGAGCCACATGAGATTTCGACTCTTTACTCCATGCGCCCATTGAGTGTGGGTTTTTACGGGCATATTGCTTTACAGAAGCAGGAGCCCGACGGTCAGAGTTACCTTCACGCAGTACAGGGTTTACCGCACTGCCTTTGACTTTGTCGTAACGGCTGCGAGCTTCTTTCTCTTCTGCTGTTTTTGGATCTTCTGAGTAATCAGGAAGAGCGTAGCCTTTTGCTTGCAACTCCTTTATAGCCGCCACTAGCTGTGGAATTGAAGCACTGATATTTGGTAGTTTGATAATGTTGGCTTCTGGTGTATTTGCCAACTCTCCTAATGCAGTTAAAGCGTCAGGTTGACGTTGTGCTTCAGTCAGAAATTCAGGGAATAAGGCAACAATACGGCCAGCCAGAGAAATATCCTGAGTTTCAACTTCAATGTCAGCTGTTTTGGCAAAAGCTTCCACTATAGGTAAAAAAGAATAAGTGGCCAGTGCCGGGGCTTCGTCCGTAATAGTGTAGATAATTTTTGAGGTGGTCATATCGTTTCCTGGAATTACAGCAAAATTGAGTCGTTAGCCAGGCCGAACATCTGTATGTGGCCTGGGCTGTTTAAAACGTTACAGTTACTCGTGGTGTCCGAGTATAACAGCGCTCATTCTAAGAGCCTAGTCAAGGACATATGCTTTACGACAGAAGTCGCAGAAACCTGCCCCTGTCGGGCTTTATATTACTGAAATGTTTGGCGGAAAACAGGGTTCTGCGGCCCGACCACTTCAGCGATTTTAAGGATTTATGGGCATTTTGCTGCAATTACAACAAAAGATCGGTTTTTTTGTTCATATATGGCATAAATAGCCCGTCTTTTTGTTTTTTCGCCATCTTCTGGTCATTCAATCCAGCTTTTGAGGAATCTGTTGTTTATGTCACGTCCTTTGTTGCATTTAACCGTCGCTGCTGTAGTGTATTTTCAGGGCCGTTATTTATTGGTCGAAGAGAAAGAAAAAAGCTCTGGTCGCCTGGTACTGAATCAACCTGCTGGCCATGTAGAAGAAAATGAAGATTTGATCAGCGCCATCAAAAGGGAATTACTTGAGGAAACAGGCCTGAATCTCGAGCCGGATGCCTGGCTTGGGATCTCTCAGCTTCAGACCGCCGACGGCCATTTTTACGTGCGGGTGAACTTTGTCTTTACCCCAACTGAATTACCAGTTGGGTATCAGCCTCAGGATAAAGATATTCTCGCCTTACACTGGCTAAATTTGTTGGAACTGCAACAACATGCATTGCCGGGTCGCAGTCAACTGGTGCAGGATGCAATCAGAGAGTTTGAACAAAACCGATCTCTCCCTCTACACCTGATAAAAAGCGCCGTGCTGCAGATCGATTAAAAGCCCGGCCGCAGATTCCCGCTGATTAACATTTTTTGGCAAAGAATTTGGTGCTATAATCCGCGCCCGTTCCCATCCAGCCAGTTAAAAGTACGGTGTAATGTCAGATAACAGCAGCAAAAAAGTCATAGTCGGTATGTCCGGCGGTGTGGATTCCTCAGTCTCAGCCTACCTGTTGATGCAGCAGGGTTATCAGGTCGAAGGCCTGTTTATGAAAAACTGGGAAGAAGACGATGACAGTGAATATTGTGCTGCAGCGGAAGACCTGAAAGATGCTCAGGCAGTCTGTGACAAGCTGGGTATCAAGTTACATAAAGTCAACTTTGCCGCTGAATACTGGGACAATGTATTTGAATACTTCCTTGCTGAATACAAAGCAGGCCGCACGCCAAACCCGGATATTATGTGCAATAAGGAAATCAAATTTAAAGCTTTCCTTGAGTTTGCCGCCGAAGCTTTAGGGGCTGACTATATAGCCACAGGCCACTATGTGCAGCGCCGTGAAGTCGAAGGCCACTGGCAATTATTGCGTGGGTTGGATAGCAATAAAGATCAGAGTTATTTCCTTTACACTATTGGCGAAGAACATGTGGCACAAACCCTGTTCCCTGTTGGCCATCTGGAAAAACCGCTAGTGCGCGCTATAGCCGAAGAGCAAGGTTTAATTACCCACGATAAAAAAGACAGCACAGGCATTTGTTTTATCGGCGAGCGTAAATTTAAAGATTTCCTGCAAAAGTATCTGCCAGCTCAGCCTGGTGATATTTTCACCGTAGACGGCGATAAAATTGGCCAGCATGATGGTCTGATGTACCACACCTTAGGTCAGCGCAAAGGTTTACGTATCGGTGGCTTAAAAGATGGTGATGATCAGCCCTGGTATGTGGTGGCAAAAGATTTGGTCAATAACCGCCTTATAGTCGCCCAGGGGCATGACCACCCTAGTATGTTCTCCAAAGGTTTAGTGGCAAACCAACTGCACTGGGTTGATCGCACAGGCCCGCAGCAGGCACTGCGCTGCACTGTTAAAACCCGGTATCGCCAGACCGATATTCCGTGCACCCTGACCCCAATGCCAGATGGCACTGTGGTTGTGGTCTTTGATCAGCCTCAAAAAGCCGTTACCCCTGGCCAGTCCGCTGTATTTTACAGCGACGAGATTTGTCTGGGCGGCGGCATTATTAATTCGGCCATACAGTAATTTATGCAACCTAGTATTCAGACTCAAACCCTTGCGCTGGCAGGTATGTGCCAGGCGCTTAAACTGCTTCAGCAAGTGACTCGCAGTAATGACGTAGCGCTGGCCGATTTACAGCTGTGTTTAGCCAGTATCGCTAATTTATCTCCTGCCGAGCCTTTGGACATTTATGGTAAGGATATCGCCAATCTTCACACCGGTTATCAATGCCTGGCGGAACAACTGGGCGACAACCAACGTAAAGATGTCGAGCTGACCCGCTATGTAGTGTCTGTGATAGCGCTGGAGCGTAAACTGACTAAAAACCGCGACAATCTGGATAATCTGAGCAAACGTCTATCCAGACTGGAGCAGCAACTACAACACTTTGCTATCACTGACGAAAACATTATCGCCAATCTGGCTGACATTTATGTCGAATGTATCAGCTCTTTAGGCACCCGCATTCAGGTTGCAGGCCAGCCAGAACTGTTGAAGCAACCACTGGTACAACATAAAGTACGGGCTTTGTTATTAGCAGCTATTCGCGCTGTAGTCCTATGGCGCCAGGCAGGTGGTAGTCGTTTGCACTTTATTTTCAAACGCAAAGCCCTGCTCAACGAAGTCAACTCTGTTTTACGCACTATTGCCCCAACCCATTCATAGGAGCACCTAATGGAATTATCAGCATTAACCGCCATCTCCCCTGTAGATGGCCGCTATGGCTCAAAAGCCAGCGAGCTGCGCGAGTTTTTTAGTGAATATGGTTTAATCAAATTCCGGGTGACTGTAGAAGTACGTTGGTTGCAAAAATTAGCAGCGACAGCAGCCATCACCGAAGTTCCGGCTCTATCCACCGCTGCCAACGCGCTGCTGAATGGAATTGTCGACAATTTTAGTCTTGCTGATGCTCAGCGTGTCAAAGACATTGAGCGCACGACTAACCATGACGTTAAAGCTGTTGAGTACCTACTAAAGGAAAAGGTCGCTGGTCATGCCGAATTAGCAGCGGTCAGCGAGTTTATCCACTTTGCCTGTACCTCAGAAGACATCAATAACCTGTCGCATGGCTTAATGTTAGGTGCTGCCCGTGATAAAGTTCTGTTGCCATTGTGCGACCAATTATTAAACGAGATCAAAAGTTTAGCACAGAAGTACAAAGCCATTCCTATGATGGCCCGTACCCACGGCCAACCAGCCTCTCCAACCACTTTAGGTAAAGAGATGGCGAACGTGTATATGCGCTTAAAGCGTCAACGCGAACAGATTGCCAAAGTCGAGCTGCTGGGTAAAATCAATGGTGCCGTAGGTAACTACAACGCCCATTTATCTGCCTACCCGAACCTGAACTGGCATCAGTTTGCCGAAGAGTTTGTCACTAGCCTTGGTTTAAGCTGGAACCCTTACACCACTCAGATTGAACCGCATGACTATATTGCCGAGCTGTTTGACGCCATAGCGCGCTTTAACACTATCCTGCTCGACTTCGACCGTGACGTCTGGGGTTATATCGCTTTAGGCCACTTTAAACAGCGCACTATTGCCGGTGAAATTGGTTCATCCACCATGCCGCATAAGGTCAACCCAATAGACTTTGAAAACTCCGAAGGTAACCTCGGTCTAGCTAACGCTATATTCCAGCATTTGTCGTCCAAGTTACCTGTATCGCGCTGGCAGCGCGATTTAACAGACTCGACTGTGTTGCGTAACTTAGGTGTAGGTTTTGCTTATACTGTGATTGCCTACCATGCGAGCCTCAAAGGTATTAGCAAACTGGAAGTAAACGAAGCCAATCTGCTGAGCGAGTTGGATCAGAACTGGGAATTGCTGGCCGAGCCGGTTCAAACTGTGATGCGAAAATACGGCATTGACCAGCCTTATGAAAAGCTGAAAGAACTGACCCGCGGCAAACGCATCACTCCGCAGGATCTGGCTGTGTTTATCGACAAGTTAGAACTGCCAGAGCAAGTGAAAACCGAATTAAAAGCCTTGCGCCCTGACAACTACATAGGTGCAGCTATCGAGTTAGTCGATTTACTGGACTAAACTAAGCTTCAGTTAGCGTTTTTATACAGGGCGATCTTATCGCCCTGTTTTTATGGTGAAACAGAACTATGTACCAATTATCTTTAAATGAATTGACTCCAGCTCAGTTTTTAGCAGAGTACTGGCAGAAAAAGCCTTTACTGATCAAAGCGGGTTTTAAAAACTTTATCGACCCGATAAGCCCGGACGAACTGGCAGGCCTGGCCGGTGAAGAAGAAATTGAATCCCGTATTGTCAGCAATAAAAACGCTGTATGGGACATGGAAACCGGTCCTTTTGAGGAGTTCAGTCATTTAGGCGAAGACGGCTGGACCTTATTAGTTCAGGCCGTCGATCACTGGCATCCCCAATCTGCAGCTTTGATCGAGCCTTTTCGCTTTATCCCCAACTGGCGAATTGATGATTTGATGGTAAGTTTCTCTACCGCAGGTGGCGGAGTGGGACCTCATCTGGACCAATACGACGTCTTTATTATTCAGGGTCAAGGTAAACGCCATTGGCGTGTTGGTATGCCGGACAACAGTCTACAGCAGTACTGCCCTCACCCTCGTTTATTGCAGGTGACGCCCTTTGTCGACTGTATCAATGTAATCACTGAACCCGGCGACATTTTATATATTCCGCCAGGCTGCCCACATGACGGTATTTCTTTGGACCCATCACTGAACTACTCTGTGGGATTCCGTGCACCTGCACAAAAGGATTTACTGACAGGTTTGGCTGATCATCTGATTGATCAGGATGTGACGGGCCAACGTTTTACTGATCCGGAGCGTCAGGTTCCAGCATCTGTTGGTGCTATCAGTGAGCAGGATTTGACCCAGGTGCAAGCCCTGTTGCGGCAGTTAGTGGATGACAAAGCTTTTGCTGCCCAGTGGTTTGGCAGTTATATAAGTCATGCAAAACATGAATTGGACACAACTGAACCCGATCCTCATTACGAAGCCGCTGAAATAGGTGAATATCTGGAAGAAGGCTCTGTGCTGGCAAAATTAGGCGGCTTACGCACTTTGTATTATCAGGCCAGCTCTACCGGGGACATTCAACTTTTTATTAATGGAGACTGCTTTTTGGTACCAGCTGTTGAACTTGAAACTGTGAAAAAGCTGACCGATCAAATCACTCTGAGCCAGCTGGATTGCCAACATTTCGCTTCAGATCAAGGACGCTTACAGCTTATCACTCTGCTAATCAACAAAGGTTACTGGTACTTTACTGAGTAAAACTACAAGGATAAAAAAACCGCCACTGGCGGTTTTTTTTATCCTGACAGCAGAACCCTGATCCTGAGTCCGCTTCCACAAGGTGTTGTAAAGATTTATATACTTAAATTCAGCTTAGTTGGACGAATTCCAAAGCTCTTCTTTATCAAATAAATCATATAAACCATGAGCTCTGTTGATCAGTAAATTTGCGAATTCCACTTTGGTTTTGTCGATAGCGCCAGAATTCATGATCTGTTCTGCTTTTAACTGCCAATGCAAAGAGAATGCCCGGACTGCTTCGCGCGCATCTTTAGCTGCAGACAAAGCCATATGGTCTGTAGGTAAATCACCACTAATTACCCAATACTGTTTACGATCCTGAGCGGTAATCTTCCATATCGCCATTAATGGTGTTAAATAACGAGATTCGGACACTGCCACATTGTCTGGCAGTATGCCTTTTTCAGCCAGGTATTGGTTTGCTTTCTGGAACTGAGCACGAACCCACTCACTGCTCGACTGTTCTTGTTGTTCCGGGGTTAATTGATCTGCCATCGTTAGTTTCCTTAATGCAAGTGGCGCTACTTTATGTGACTCAATCCTGACAATCAAGAGGCAGCTAAAATTGTCGACAATTCACTGGTCTAACCAGAATTTGTTTTTAAAGATTGATAGCGTAAGCAAAGCTGAAATGGTACATTCCGCGGCGCAAAAAAGCCCTAACGTCACGCCTCGCGGTGTGGTGACTGATATCAACGGAGAACAAGTCGTGGCTGTATTTAACCATCCTGAATTTGATAACCATGAGCAAGTTGTATTCTGTAGTGATGAAAGCACTGGTTTAAAAGCCATTATTGCTATTCACAGCACAGCCCTGGGCCCAGCAACAGGTGGCTGCCGTATGTGGGATTATGTAGCTGATGAAGATGCTTTAGTCGACGTATTACGTTTATCCCGTGGCATGACGTACAAAAACGCTATGGCTGGTTTGCCGTTAGGCGGCGGTAAAGCCGTGATTATAGGCGACGCAAAAAAAATCAAATCTGAAGCTCTGTTTCGTAAGTTTGGCAAGTTTGTGCATTCACTAAGTGGCCGTTATGTCAGTGCAGAAGACGTAAATATCACCACTGGCGATATCATGATGGTCAACAAAGAAACGACTTATGTTGCAGGTTTGGAAGGCTTAAGTGGTAACCCTGGTCCTTTCACAGCCCTCGGCACTTACCGCGGTATCAAAGCAGCCGCCAAACACAAGTTTGGTACTGATGATCTGAAGGGTCTGACTGTTGCTATTCAAGGTTTAGGCAGTGTTGGCTTTTATTTGTGTGAATACCTGCATAACGAAGGTGCAAAACTGATTGTTACTGATATCAATCAGGACGCCGTCAGCCGCGCTGTCGCTCAATTTAATGCCACAGCTGTGGGCCTGGATGAAATCTATGCAGTTGATGCTGATATCTACGCACCATGCGCTTTAGGTGCCACCCTTAACGACATCACTATTCCTCAGCTGAAATGTAAAGTCATTGCAGGATGTGCGAACAACCAGTTGAAAGGAAGTCGTCATGGTGAACTGTTACGCCAAAAAGGCATTCTGTACGCACCGGATTATGTGATCAACGCAGGTGGCATAATCAACGTTGCGATGGAGATGCGCGAACAAGGCTACAACGCTGAAGAATCAACGGCTAAAGTAAACCAGATTTACCATACTCTGATTAATATCTTTGAACGTGCTGACGCGCAGCAAAAACCAACCAATGAAGTGGCAGATTTAATGGCGCAGGAAATTATCCGTAACGCCCGTTAACTTTATGCCCCATAGATACCCAAAGTAATTGGAGTTGCAGCGCGACGACAAGCGAGCGAGACCCCAGGAGCATAGTTGTCCTATGTGACTGGGGCGAGTAGCGTAGTCAACAAAGCTGCGGCTTCAAGAACGCGGGGTATACCAGTCAGTCCAGTCTTTGGTTAGCCAGTACACTTGCAAACTGGCAGTTTCCGCAGCCAACTTCGAGAACAAATCATAGTTCGATAAATTTACCGTCAATAAACAATTCCAGCCACAATTCACTTGCCTGAAGGTCGCGCTGGAAGCGGCATAGACCTGAGCATTGAGTTGATGCATTTGCGCTAATTTTTTTACCCGAAGTGCATGGTAATCGCTGCTGATAAACAAATAATTTTTGGTTTTATCCAGCTTTTGATCTAAAGACGCAAACTCGTGATAAGTGGTTGGCCCACCGTCAAAACACTGGATAGCCGCATATTCGGTTTTTTGTTTTAACAAGGCTTCGTAAGGGGCGCAGTGCAAGGTGGTCATATAAACATGCACAGGCCGCTGCTGCGCGTTAATCATCAGAGCCAGTTGATTAATTCTGTTGCTGGCGCAATCCGGCAAGCTATGTTCATTACCACCACAGCCCAGCAACACATAGTCACCACTGAAATTAGCTGGCAACACTGCTGTACTAATTTGCGTGTTGTACCAGTCCCTCACCTGATTGGCGACTA
>NZ_JAIWOI010000159.1 GCF_020217005.1 Rheinheimera sp.
GTGTATTGCCTGTTAAATAAAACCAAATCAGCAAGAGCCACAGACCTTTGCGGCGATAATACAGGCAGGCGAAAAAAAACAACCAGAGGAATATATTCTGCGGGTATAAAAAGGGTTCTAAAAAATCTTTCACTTTCCGATCCTTGAACTGAGCTGTATCAGTAGCTGTTTCTACCCTACATAATTGATGTTGCAGTGAGGCGACAAGTGCGCGAGCCCTCAGGAGCATATCACCTATGCGACTGGAGCGAGAGCACACAGTCGACAAAGCAATAGCGTCAAATACGACGGGTGTGCAACGATACCACAGAGTTACTAAGCAACCATTCAGCTAACACTGTTATTTTATTAAAAATTTTTTCAACAGCCGCTCTTCGTTATCTAAGCTTTCTGGCGTGCTGTGATAAGATGTCAACAAAGCAAGAGCCAACAAGGTTAATGGAGTTCGTTATGTTTAAAACGGTGTCAGTGATTGGTTTGGGGTATATAGGCCTGCCGACGGCAGCCATGTTGGCATCACGCAAATTGCGCGTGATTGGTATTGACGTAAACCAGCATGCTGTCGATACCATCAATCAGGGGAAAATTCATATAGTCGAGCCGGAACTAGATATGTTGGTGCATGCTGCAGTTACCGGAGGTTATTTGTCAGCGCAAACCAAACCTGTGGCGGCAGATGCATTTATGATTGCTGTGCCTACGCCATTTTTTGACGATTTGTCACCGGATTTAACTTATGTTGAAGCGGCGGTAAAATCCATTGCCCCTGTATTGGCTAAAGGCAATTTAGTGGTGCTGGAATCCACTAGTCCTGTTGGCACCACAGAAAAAATCTGCCAGTGGATCAGTGAAGCCCGTCCTGATTTAACGGTACCCACAGACTCTTCGCAGCCAGACATTCACGTGGCCTATTGCCCTGAGCGTGTGTTGCCTGGCCGTGTTGTCTATGAACTGATTGCCAACGACCGTATAGTCGGCGGTTTAACCCCAGCCTGTTCTGAGAAAGCCAAAGCTCTGTACCAGACCTTTGTCACTGGCGAATGTTTAATTTCTGACGCCCGCACCGCAGAAATGTCAAAACTGACAGAAAACGCCTTCCGTGACGTCAATATAGCTTTTGCTAACGAGTTATCGCTGATCTGTGATGAGCTGAATATCGATGTCTGGGAACTGATTAAAATGGCTAACCGCCACCCCCGTGTAAATATTCTGACGCCAGGCGCTGGTGTAGGTGGCCACTGTATTGCGGTAGACCCCTGGTTTATTGTGCATTCAGCACCAGAGCAAGCCAAGCTGATCCGCACTGCCCGTGAAGTCAATGATTTTAAACCTCAATGGGTACTGCAGAAGATATTGTCGACTGTGGCCAACCATGCGCTGCACAAACCTTCGATTGCTTGTTTTGGTCTGGCCTTTAAGCCGGACATTGACGATCTACGTGAAAGCCCGGCTTTGCATATTGTCAACGACTTAGCCCAAGCTTATCAGGGTAAAATTTATGCTGTTGAACCTAACGTCGAAAAAACCAATAAGCTGGCGTCCAATGTTGAATTGGTGTCTGTTGAGCAAGGTTTAAAAGCTGACATTATCGTCATTCTGGTGAACCACAAAGGTTTTGGTGATTTGGACTTTAGTAAAAACAGCCTGATCAACGTGGTAGGCCCATTGCGCTCAGCACACTAAGCTGATCTTACTAAGAAAGAGCCAGTCTGAACCAGACTGGCTCTTTTATTAAAGAGCCTGCAAAATCCGGCCTTGACGTCTGATTTGCCAGACACAAGTGAGCACCAGCATAGAGGTAATAAGCAGATTACCAGTTAAAAATAACCAGGCTGTTAATTCCACTGTCAGGCTGTAATTAAACCAGCAATAGGCCAAAGCAGTTAACACTACGGCTAAAGTCACCAACATAGCTTTATAGTGATTGGCACCAAGCGAAGTCAGCAGTACTTCAAAATAGGTTTTCAGCAAAGTGATCCATAAAGTCGCCAGCACCAAATGCAACATCAGCAGATGGTCAGGGTCCAGAACCTCGTTAAAAGACAGCTGATACAACCAGTCACCCAAGGGCCACATCAACAGATAAGGCAAGGATAAAACAGGTAAGGTAAAGACAAAAACTTTACGGAAAAAACCTAGTTTGGCCCGCAAGTCAGTTAAACGACTTAACCTGCTTAAAAATACCTGCGAAAAAATCACAGGCAATAAGGTAATAGGCATAAATAAAATGAAAAGTTTGCGAAATTGCCCCAGAGCCAGCAAGGTACTGAATAAAGCCAGAAAAATAAAAGGAATATTGGTCATAATAATGGCAAACACATCGTGCAGAGCAAAATGCAGCCTATGCCGGATGTCCTGCCAGCCAAAGTAGCTGGAAAAGTTTTTAAAATAAGGCCCTGCTCCTGCTTTTAACTCAGGCCATAACACATTCAATCCCATCACCACTGGCAATAAACTCGCCACCAACACAGCTTCCAGCATGGCATCAAGTTGTGTGATGACTCCGGCAAAGAGTAGCGCAACAACCAGCAGTAAACTCAGAGCGCCAACAAACTGTGATTTCACCTCAACAAAAAACTGCTGCCGGCCTTTGAGGTAACAAAATATCGCCTGACTGATAGCCCAGATCAAACCAATCAATAAACTCAGCAGGTAAAGGTAATAAGGCACAGTGTCGTTAATCCAATAATCTATACCGATAGCTGCGCCACATAACAGCAAAAACACAATAAAGCTTAATACCAAGCTGTTGAATAAAAGGCTGATTTGCTGCTGTTTAGCAGAATAGTGGATTAGATAAAAACTAACGCCAAAAGCTATGGTTGGGAAAAACAAATTCGCCAGCATGTAAATATAACTAAAGACACCAAAATCGCTGGCAAGCAGCTGTCGGGCCACTACTAAGTTTAATAACCAGCGTGAGCCGAAATTCAGGCCATGAGCCAGGCTATTGTTCAGCAGTTTTCGAACAAAATCACTGCGCAGCATGCTGTGGTTCCCGATGATTTTGCTGTAACTGGCACTGGATCAAAGCTGCAGCGTTAATAAAACCCCAGACAGGCCACAACATGCCAGAACTGATCACGTGACCAGCGATGCAGGACACCATCAGCAACAACAGATTGAGCAACACCAGAGTGGCGGCAATATCAGAGGCAAAAAGCCGGCACAGTCTTAAGTTCTGCGCAATAAAACCTATAAAAACCCAGAAGAAAAACAATAGACCTGCTACACCATAAAAAATATATAAATCAAAAGGATCAGACTCAGCCCAAAACTTCCACAGATGTTCTGAAACGCCAATCAGCCCCACTCCAAACACTCGATGTAAGTCACTGTAATAAAAACTAACCACTTGCCAGATTTCAGCAGCGTATTTATCACGTGATGACAACAGCACCCCCAACAGACCTTGCTGCTGATAGATGTGCTGCAACTTTTCAGCTAACCCCAACTGAGCTAACAGCAGCGGCGCTTGCCAAATCACCAGGGCAGTAATGACCGCTAACAACGCCGCAACCAAGGCCAGCTTCGACCAGTTCAAACGGATCAACCAAGGCGTGACCGGGATCAACAAGACTAAAATCAAAGAGCCCAATAAGCCGGTTTTTGTCAACATTAAGCTGGCACACCAGACGGAGCTCGCAGCCACAGCAATAAAAATCAACTTTTGCTTTTGCCAGTAGTAATGCAACAGCCAGGCGGATAATACCAGCAGCACCACAGAGAGTTCATTCGCAGCATTAAAGAAACCTTTACTGCCTAAATCCACTTTACTCAGATGTTCTTGTGGCAAATATGAGGTGTAGCCATAGCCCAAAGCACCCAGTATAAAATTCACCAGCACTATGACGTAGTTGAACACAAAAACCTGATGCAGAAACTTTAAGGCAAACTGGCTATCCAGCTTTGCCAGTGACAGCAGATAGTAAAACGCGATAACAGGCGAAATTAGTTTAAGTAGTAACCCCAGATCTGCAGCTAAAGATCCGCCCAGTTGCAACCAGCTATAAAAAGCCCCGGGCAGCAGTAACACAAAAAGTCCGGGAAAAAGCAAAAATGTCTTGCCGGTGCGCAGACTTAAGGAGAGCAGCATCAACAGCAACATCATCACTTTGTACAAAGCAGACAGGCCAAAGCTGCGACCCAACTGATTGAGTAAAAAGCCATTACAGGCATCCACTAACAGATAGCAGCTACATAGCATGAGAATGAGTTTATCCAGCCACTGGATCTGCTGGAAAAAGCCCTGAAGTCGCATTAAAGCCGCCATAACATCAACAAAATAAAGGCACAGCTAAAACCCAAACAAGCACCAAACAGCAACATTAGCCACAAGGCTGGACTTTCGCTTGTCTGAGGGATTTGGGGGCTTTGTAATTGCTGCAATGCAAAAGGCTGAGCTTGTTGAGCGTAATCAAGTTCGAATTGCAGTTGTTCTTGCTTTTGTTTCACTATATCAGTGCTTTGAAGCTGCTCTAACGAACGCAACTCTTGTCGTTTTTGCTGAATAAAACGTTGACGCCACAGTTGATCCCATTGTTTGAGAATTAACTCAAGCTCAGTCTGCGCATTTTGTGCTGAGTTGCTGGTCCACTTCAGGGTGACCAAATTACCACGTCTTTTGTGCTCGACGCTTAATTGCTCAGCTGTAGCAGCCCGGGATAGGGACTGAAAAAAATCAGGCTCTTTTAACCAGACCAAAGCTCTGGACATATCATCGGCTGAGGCACCACCTACATTGGCAGGGTTTTTATCCGCGGGATCATCCCTGCGTGTTAAACGTTCTGTTTGCCAGTCGGTTAAACTAACGACTGCAAAGGCCTGATAACGATCAGCTGTGCTCAATTGCACTATATAAAGAGTGGCGGCACCTAATACAGCTGCAGCAAGTAACAACAGCCAAAACCGCCTAAGTAATAATGCGCTCAGACTGACAAAGTTGGCCTGAGTCAACAGATTCTGGTTCATTTTTTTGAGAACAATCCTTTAATGCCTTTGCTTAGCAGCTGCTGCCGGAACTTAATAGCCCATTGTAATTTTTGTTTCAGGTAATAACGGATTTTAGTTGCCCACAGGCCATAACGGCAAAAAAACAACAAACGTGGCAAAGAAAGCTGCTGTTGCTCCATCACCAACCGATAAAATTGCTGATTTTGTTTGTTCCGCTCGTTCATCAAAGGCAGGTGTTTTTCGACAAAATAGCTTTGTGCCGCTAATCGTTTAGGTGAGGTGGTAATGCGGCCTAATTCATGACCCACATGCACTACATAAGTCGCTTCTGCCAAACGCAAAGCTTTACCGTAGGCAGCCACCAGCCTGATCCACATATCGTAATCCTGAAAAGCCGCCAGCTGAACGTCAAAGCCACCTTGAGCCAGTATGCGACTGCGTTTTACCAGAACTTGATTCGACAAACAGTGGACATCCAACAACTCTTTTAAACCCACGATAGCGGCGTCCGGATAGAGTTGTTTTCGTATGGTGCCGTAATCCCAAAAGTAGCTTGAACAAACAAAAGCGTACTGATCATCGTAAGCCTGAAATAAAGAGCTTAGCCTGTTGGGCAGAAACTCGTCATCGTCATCCAGGCCAGTAACAAACTCACCTTTGGCCTCAGCTATTGCTAAATTACGTGCAGCACAAGCGCCTTGCCCTTTCTCCTGTCGAAATAAACGAACGCGAGGTTCATCAGCGTAAATCCGGTTTAAGGTATCCCAGGTTGTGTCCGTCGAGGCGTCATCCACAACCAGAAGCTCAAGATGAGGATAATCCTGCGCCAATACGGAGCGGATCGCACGCTGCACCATATCCACTCTGTTGAAGGTGGGCATATAGACGCTGATCAGAGGTAAATCGGACTGTTGCTGCACTATAAAGTCTCTCTGTTTTTCTAATGGGTGTAATCAGAGTTTGTTGGTTAAATATAACCAGGCATAGGTCACTAAATTACTTTGCCGGCCGATACGGGACGGTTGTGATAATAAACGGTAAGCCCACTCTAAATGCAATTTACACCACAAGGCTGGCGCTCTTTGCACATGCCCTGTAAATACATCATAGGTACCGCCTACCCCCATATAATAGGCATTAGGTAATTGCTGTTGGCATTTGCCAATGAACACTTCTTGCTTCGGAGAGCCCATCGCAACTGTGACAATACGGGCTCCACTCTGGCTTATGCGGCGAATCAGTTCACTTTCATCTTTAAAATAGCCATCCTGGGAATCCACTACATTGACTCCCATAGCCGTCAGTTTTTCTACTGTCTCGGCCATCACTGCAGGTTTTGCTCCGACTAAAAATACCGGGGTTTTAGTCACAGCAGCTTTTGCCATTAACGCCTGCCACAGTTCACAACCAGGAATACGTTCTACTTTACGGCCCAATTTGCGCCGCATGACTTTCACCACTCCCATACCATCGGCATAGCGGATATCCGCTTTGTTCAGAATGCCCATCAGCTCCGGATTTTTACCAGCAGCTATGACTTTTTCCGGGTTCATGGCTATTGCAGAGCCGGAAAAAACACTGCCATCGTCCTGAATCACATAATTGACCAGCTCATTCATATTACTGAACGCCATTACCCCAATGCCACCTACTGGTACCACTTCAGGTTGTATCGCCATGGTTGTATTTACCCTTGTCATAAAAAATTGTTTATAGCGCGTTGTACAATTGTTGGATTTTCACAGCGACAGAGTCTACCAGACAGTCTCTTGCATACTGGTGCCCCGACTGCTGCAATGCGGTGTAGTCTGAGTCTGATAAACTTAATAGCTGCTGAATTTTTTTAAGCAAATGCTGCGCTAACAAATGCTCGTCTGATTGCTCAATGATCCAATATGAATCCGCCCCCAACTGCTCAGCTGAGCCGTCGGTTAAAGTAGCAATGACGGGCGTATAGCAGGCCATAGCTTCAGTCATCACCAGACCAAAAGATTCGTTACGCGATACACTTAAAAAACATTTACTGCGTTGGTATAAAAGTTTTAGCTGTTCAGCACTCTGGCCTGCCAGAAGCTGTAAATTCGGATAAAGAGACTTTAACTGTTCAAATTGCGCCAGATATGGCCCAGCGCCAACCACACAAAGAGTTTTATCTTTTAGCTCAGGTAATATGGCTATTAACCTGTCCATCCCTTTGTTTTTATCCAGATAGCCAACGTATAGCAAATCGATATCCTTTTCTGATCTGCTGAGTAGTTTGGCATCTGCATAGGTCTGGGCTATACCTGCGGATAACACCACAGATTTAGGACTTGCAGTACAAGCTTTCACCTGCAACTTTGCACTTGTAAAAATCCATTGATTGACAAAGCCACAGCACCAGCGATACAGGGTACTAAAAGGCTGATAGTGATAAATATCACTGCCATGACAAGTCACTACTATTTTAACTGAAGGCTTACGTAACCATTTATAAGCCAATGCCAGCCAGATCGTTGGATAAAAAAAGTGCACATGAATGATGTCAAAGCTTTTCCGGCTTAATACATAAGACCAGAGAAACTGTAAAAACAGCACGGGGTATTTCAGCAGTCGGTTGAGCAGACTGTCATTATGCCAGCTCATAAAAAAATAGCTGACTGTCTGGCGTTTTTTTAGCGCCAGCATCTGGTTGGTGACAAACTGGCCCTGGAAAGGCGCAGAGGGTTTAGGCCCCATATTGGTGATAATCAATACTGCTTTAGTCACAGCGGGTTTCCTGTGTTAACAGCACAGATCCAGGTTGAAGAAAACCGTAAAAACCTGAACTCTGTTAAAATAATAGTGTTCGCCAACATCTTGATTAACCGCACAAAAATCAATCAAAATACAATACCGTCACAAAGATTGTGACAGAAATAACAATTAGAGCATTATTTTCTGACAAAGTCGTTATTCCTTTCAATTTTATCTCTGACATGCCGTAGTCAGCCCTGATTTCTTCACCTATAATCAGGCCAATTTCGCTAAAGTCAGTTCGCATTATTTCAGGCTAACAAGCCGTTGGACAACTCATGACAGAACATTTGCAGCTGTTTATTACTACCTTCGTTCTAACGTTAACTGCCATATTCATTCTGATCCCATTGTCTGTCAAAGTGGGATTGGTAGATAAACCTGCAGGTCGTAAACAACATGTAGGCTCTGTGCCACTCATTGGCGGAATCTCCATCTTTATTGGCGTGGGTTTGACGCTGGCCTGGTTTGGTTTGCCAGAAAACATCCATTATTACTATCTGCTCTGCGGCGGCACTATTGTCATACTAGGAGTATTTGATGATTTTATGGACTTAAGTGTTAAATTGAGGCTTTGTGTACAGCTGTTGATTGGTTCAGCCATGGTCTATGGGCTGCAATTGCACCTGGGTAATTTAGGTAATTTATTTTCACTGGGTGATGTCACTCTTGGTTATGCGGGAATTCCTATCACATTGATTGCTGTCATAGCGGCAATCAACGCTTTTAATATGATAGATGGTATAGATGGTTTAGCCGGTATGCTCAGTGGTGTTACTTTTGTTTCTGTCACACTAATGATGGGGATGGGGGGGCAACTAGAACATGCGGTTTTACCTATGGTTCTGGTTTTTGCACTTATTCCTTACTTGTTGTTTAACCTGGACGTCGTTGGTAAAGGTAAAGGCAAAATTTTTATGGGTGACGCTGGCAGTATGCTTATTGGTCTTACCGTAATTTGGTTATTGATCATAGGCACTCAAAGTGATACTGCAAGTTTCCGCCCTGTCACCGCCTTGTGGGTCATTGCGGTGCCTCTGATGGATATGGTGGCTATTATGCTACGCAGGATCCGCAAAGGTCAGTCTCCATTTTTAGCCGACCGCGAACACTTACACCATATATTCCTCCGTCTTGGCTTGAATTCCCGTCAGGCCCTGGTAGTGATTAGCTCATTCTCCTGCATGCTGGCAACTTTAGGTATCATCGGCGAATACCTGATGGTACCGGATTTAATTATGCTTCTGTTGTTCCTGATAGTATTCAGTGTTTATTCATACACTTTGCAGCATATTTGGCGCATTACGCGGGCTATAAAACGTTATAAAGCGAAACGACGTGGTTAAGTTCTTAGTTAAAGTAGCCAAAGCAAATGCAGTTGCTTTATTAGGTGAACGATTAGTTAAACTGGGGGCCGGCGCTTTAATCACTATTATTGTTGCCCGAATGCTGGGTCCTGAAGCGACGGGTTACTACTCTATTGTTATGACCTGGAGTGCATTTTTAGCGCCCTTGGCCAATTTAGGTTTAAATAATCTTGTGCAAAAGTCGGTGCAATCTGCCCCTGACACGCTCACAGGCCAGCAAATATTATTTACCGCTACCTGGCTTCGGTTAATAGCTGGTTTTGTGTTTGCTACTCTGATGTTTATTGGTTTTAGTTGGTATTTGCCTACAGAGTTTACCCCCTACCAGCTCGGCGCTGCGATGCTTTTTGTAGGTCAGCTGTTTAACGCTTTTATTTTGTTTGAATTCCATCAGAATTATTTAGGCCAGTTCCGCACCCTCGCCTACAGCAAACTCGGTCTAGGTATTTTGGGACTTATAGCTAAATTAGCAGTACTCTGGTTAGGCCTTGGCATTGGCGCTTTGTTTTGGATTGTTGGCCTGGAATTTGTCGCAGTAGGCCTGTTGCAATATCAGATTTACAAAGAATACAGTAAAAGCATCAATGCCGAGTCTGGCCGTCTGACTCTGGCCTGGTTTAAATGGCAACATGGTAAAGAGTTATTGCGGCGTTCCACTTGGTTGTGGTTATCAGGTATTTTATCAGTAGTATATCTGCGTATCGATCTGATTATGATCGAACGTCTGATTGATATTGAAGCTGCAGGTGTTTATGCCGCTGTCAGTCGCATTTCTGAGCTGTGGTATGTCATACCTGCGACTTTAGCAGTTCGGTATTATCCTGAATTGCTCAAAAGCCATCAGAACAGTTGGTCAGGTTATCTGTTGTTGCTGCGAAAATATTGTGGTTACTTCTTTGCGATGG
>NZ_JAIWOI010000160.1 GCF_020217005.1 Rheinheimera sp.
CATTAACTATTGCCATCATTATATTTATCGTGGCGCCGCCTTTAGTGCCGCTGATTTTTGGTGAGAAATTTCAGGAAGGTATTTCAGTACTTCAAATCCATATTTGGGCTGGTGTATTTATTTTTATCCGCTACCTGATAGGGCAGCATTTAATTATCACTGACCAGGAGCCTCTATCTTTAGCCAGTCATGGCATAGGTGCGGTGTTAAATGTGCTGCTGAACTGGTGGCTGATACCCATTATGGGCATAGATGGCGCAGCCTGGGCAACACTCATATCCTACGCCTATGCATCATTTTTCTTTTTATTTTTTTCCAGCAGGACCCGCCGACAGTTATGGCAGCTGATCAAGGTTAAAGCCTCTGGTGTAGTGGTAGAGAAAGAGACGGTATGAAAAAACAACTGCAACAACTCAGGCAAAAACTGGACAGGGTGTTGTTACCCTACGCTGCCAGAAGCCGTTTGGCGGCCACTTTGTATTACGCATTTTTTAATCCACATTTTCGCCGCGAGCAACACGCCACAGCTGCGGGCCGACATCATTATCACCTGCACGAAGAGAGCAGCAGCATAGCGACAGTTATTTTGCGTCGAAATATTCACCGCCTTGAAAAAGGTTTGAGCATGGTGCCGCGCAAATCTTTGTTTGCGCTGGATTATATTGACGAGACTTTAACTGCATTACAGAACCTGTTAGCCGATCATCAGGCTCTGGATGTAGTACTGCTAAAATATTGCCACGATGTGATGGATAGCTATTTTTCTGTCACCCAGTGGCCAGAGGGAGCCAGCCAACCTATAACTTTTGCTCAGTTAAAAGCACAAATAGTACCGCGTCTGGAGCAAGGTCGTCCTTCTGCACCAGCGCCTTATGAACAAAGACCAAGAGCTGACGTCAGCTATGAGCAGTTCCTGACCTTGTGTCAGCAACGCTGTTCTGTCCGCACCTTTTTACCACAAAACGTACCTAGAGCCATGCTCGAGCAGGCAGTTTCAGCCGCAGCTCAGGCACCTAGTGCCTGTAACCGTCAGCCATTTCGCTATATTGCAGCTACAGAAGGCGAAATGCTGACGAAGCTGGCGAATCTGCCGATGGGTACTGTGGGTTATGCTAATGGTATCCCTGCTCTACTGGCTGTGGTCGGTGATTTAAGTGCTTATCCTTTTGAGCGCGACCGCCATGTAATTTATATCGACGCCAGCCTTGCCAATATGCAATTGATGTTAGCGCTGGAAACTATGGGCCTGGCCTCTTGTTCAATCAACTGGCCTGATATTGAAAACTACGAAGCCAAAATTGGCCGTTTATTAAAATTACAACCTTTCGAACGAGTCGTGATGCTGATTGCTGTGGGTTACCCTGATCCGCAGGCGTTGATCCCTCACTCCGAGAAGAAAACCGCTACGGAGTTACTAACTTATGTCTGAATCAAAAGCCTTATTGGTCGAAATTAAAGGGGTGCAGTTCCGCAATAAAGGTGCCTACCTGATGCTGCTAGCCTGTTTACAAGGCTTAAAAACCTTAAACAACACTGAACTGGTATTGTCACCTGGCCCTAACCTGCCCTACCGTGAGCGTGCTTTGTTAGGCGCATGGCAAAAAGTATCCTTTCGCCGTAAAGCCCTGGATTTAACCCCGTGGTTTGGTAAATTACCAGCCTCAGTACGTAACCTGATGAAACGTTATGGCATGGTGACAGAACGTGATGTAGACGTGATTTTAGAAGCCAGTGGTTTTGCTTACGGCGACCAGTGGCCGTTGAGGTTTTTGCAAAATACCGCCCGTGAAGTGAAACGTTTCAAAGAAGCAGGTAAACCTTTTGTGTTTATGCCTCAGGCTTTTGGACCTTTCACCAGCGATGAAAGTAAAGCGGCAATGCGCGACATTATTCACAGCGCCGCTCTTATTTATGTACGGGATCCCGTGTCCTTTAGCCACTTACAAAGCTGTGAAGCAAATCTTCCGGATACAGTCAAATTAACCCCTGACTTTACTGTAGGTTTGAAAGGCCACAGCAACGCTACTTTGCCACAAATTGAAGGCAAATTCGCCGCTCTTATTCCAAACAGCAAAGTAGTGTCTAAGTTTAACCATGCGAACGCTGAAGCAGAGCGTACCAACTATGTGGAGGCTTTTGCAGCCGCCGCTAATCAATTGGTGGAATTAGGTTATGCTGTGGTTCTGGTCAATCATGAAGGCAAAGAGGATCAACAGCTCTGTCAGGAAATCTCCCGCTTGGCACCTTGTGACACTATTCAGATTGAAGATCCGTTAGCAGTAAAGGCCTTCATTGGTCAAAGCTCTATTACCATCAGCTCGCGTTTTCATGGCGCTATTAATGCGTTAAGTCAGGGCGTGCCTTGCATAGCCACCAGTTGGAGTCACAAGTACCACGCTATGATGTCCGATTTTGGCATGGCGGATTATTGTCTGGAAAAACTCTCTGCCGTCAGCCTGACGCAGAAAGTTAGCCAATTATTGGCAGAGCATGAAGACATCACGCCTCGTCTTGCCGAAAACGCGGCCAAATTGAAACTGAAAAACCAGACCATGTGGCAGGGTTTATATAAAACTCTGGATAAGTACCTGGGCCGCTAAACTTCACTCTAAAGTGAAATCACAGTGTTCAGCACGGACGCTGTGATTTCACTATCATTTTTACCAAATAACTAGCTTAATTTGCTATCACCAATCGCAAATTTATCATTATTTTCATTTTTAAACTCTATAGTCTACACTTTATAAAAATAGATTAAGGAGTTGCTTATGCCTATTCCTATCACTATAGCGGACGACTCCGCTTTATCCCGCAAGACGATCCGACGAGCCTTACCTCCACAGTGGGATGTCAGTATCTGTGAAGCCAGTAACGGTAAAGAAGCTATCACCGCTGTTAAGCATGGCTTGGCAGAAGTGTTGTTTCTCGACTTGCAAATGCCAGAAATGGATGGCTACCAGGTACTTACTTATTTAAAGCAACATCACGAAAAAGCTGTCGTCATAGTGATCAGTGCAGATATCCAGACTCAGGCACAAGCTATGGTCAGTGCTTTAGGTGCCTTTCGTTTCCTGAAGAAACCTTTGGATCCAGCCTTACTGGCGCAAACATTAAAAGAGCTAGGTCTGATATGAAGGGGCAGTTTCTGTCCGACGAGCAGCAGGACGCCTTACAAGAGGTCCTGAATATCTCCATGGGTCAGGCAGCTGACGCGCTAGCCAGACTGATCCAGACTCAGGTACAACTGTCTATTCCGGCAGTTATACAAAGTAGCAGTGATCATTTTATTGGACTGTTGCTGCAGCCAGCGCCGCACCAAATTGCACAACAATCTTTTTTAGGTGAGTTAAACGGCGAGATGATTGCACTGATGACAGAGCAAGGTAATGAAGCCATAGCCAGACTAATGCACTACGATTCTCCTATGGTGGAGCAAGACAAACAAGAGTTACAGCTGGAGCTGACTAATATACTGGCGGGAGCTTGCCTGCATGGTTTGATCTCTCAGCTTAACTTTAAAATTCAACTTGCTGCACCAGTGCTGTTAAACCCGGCCTCACTCCATGCCAGCAGGCTAAATTGGCAACAAGCATTATTAATGGAAGTTCAATTTCAGATCCCGGAGTTCAACTTTTATGCACGGATCCTGATTTGCCTGAAGCAAGAGTCTTTGTGGCCACTAACACAACATTTGAATCTGCTGCTGTTATAACGACAAATGGATCAATCGATGAACGATGAACTGGCCTTACAATTGATCCGGCAACTGCCAATAGGCGCTTGCCTGTTGACGCCTGACTACCGAATCGTGTTGTGGAACGATTTTTTTGCAGAGCGTTTGCAGCTGCCCGCTGAGCAGACTGTTGGCCAAGATTTACTAGAAATCTTTCCCGAGCAGGCCAGATTTCTCAAACGTAAATTGGATTCAACACTAATACTTAAAAACACTAGTTACAGCTACTGGGAACAAAGGCCGCATATTTTTCAGTTCAAAAGTACCAGGCCTGTCACTGGTCAGGAAGAGCTGATGTACCAGAATATGGAAATAGTTCCAATAGTTAACGAAAACGGGCAGATCAGTCATTTATTACTAGCCATTATGGACGCGACGACCACTGCCTGTTATTCGCAAGATCTGAAACATGCACTTAGTCTGCTTGCAGAAGAGCATAAAGCTCAGGCTCAGTTAATAGATAAACTGGAAGAAGCACATAATCAGCTGCTTCAGGCTGAAAAAATGGCCTCAATAGGCCAATTAGCCGCAGGCGTGGCTCATGAAATCAATAATCCTATAGGATTTATATCCTCAAATCTGGAAACTCTGCAGCATTATTGCCGAACCTTAGTCGATGCACTGGATTTTGCTGGCGACCTGTTATTGCAGCAGGCTTCAGCTGAACTCACAGCCAGGTATCAAAGCTATCAGAATCAACATAACCTGAATTTTCTGTTACAAGATATGCCTGACTTGATAGCTGAATCGTTGGAAGGTTCAGGCCGGGTGATGTCTATTGTCAAAAGCCTGAGGGAATTCTCTCATGTAGATAGCTCCGAATGGAAAGAAACCAACCTGATCGATGGTATGGAAAGCACATTGAGGATCATCAACAATGAATTGAAATACAAAGCGACTGTGCATAAGGATTATCAGCAAGACATGCCTCTGGTCTATTGCCAGTCGATGCAAATTAATCAGGTTTTTATGAACTTACTGCTTAACGCCGCTCAGGCCATGGAGCAACCTGGTGAAATTTATATCCGCATCACTGCTGAAGCTGAGGTAGCCAGAATTAGTATCAGAGACACGGGTACGGGCATAGCTCCTGCGCATCTGAAAAAAATTTTTGACCCGTTTTTTACCACTAAAGCGGTAGGCACAGGGACCGGGCTTGGACTCTCGTTGTCTTACAGTATTGTTCAGAAGCATCAGGGTAAACTCAGTGTCAGCTCTCCTCCTGGTCAGGGCGCAGAATTCATAATTACCTTGCCGCTGCACAAAGCACCAGACGTTAATCCTGATGCTCCATAGGTCCAGCCAACGGAAAATACAAGGTAAAACGACTAAAGCTACCCAGCGAACTCTGCACTTCGATATGACCGCTGTGTTGCAACATGATACTGTGACACAGTGACAAACCTAGACCAGTGCCCTGCCCTACATCTTTAGTTGTAAAAAAAGGTTCAAATAATCTGTTGATATGTGCAGGCTCTATACCACAGCCATTGTCTTCAATAGCGACCCAGGCTTCACTGTCGCGCACTCCCGAGCTGATTTGCAACTCACCATGATCATGCTGTATCGCCTGTCTGGCATTCATCATGATGTTCAGAAAAACCTGACCTATCTGATTAGACTTACCCATGACAAACAAAGGGCTGGGGTGCAAATATTTTTTTAGGTATAACGCATGTTTAAATTCACCACCGATAATTTTAATGGTTGATTCGACACTTTCGTTTAAATCCACCAATTCGATCTTATCAGTGTCAGGATGGGAAAAACGTCTCAGGCTTTGCACTATATCTCTGACTCTGATAGCTCCTTCCAATGAATCAGCAATTAACATATCGCTGTCCTCAAGCAAAAAGGCAACATCTTCCTTTTGATAAAGTTCATCCAGTTCTTTTTGGGCCCGTAACCTGACTTCGTCACTTTGTCCGCTGTCCGCGACCAACTGATAGTTGGTCAATAGGCTTTTAAAAATAGACAAATAGGTCTGAAACATATGAATGTTGCTGAGCAAAAATCCTATAGGGTTATTCAATTCATGAGCGACCCCTGCAGCCAGCTGTCCAAGTGACGCCATTTTCTCCGACTGCAATAGACTTTGTTCTATTCGTTGCTGCCGTTCCTTCAGCGATTGAGACGCCATATACAGCTTTCTGTTTTCAACGCTGGCAATAGTACTGGCAACAAAGCTTATAAACTGACTGGCAATTTTTTCTTCCGAAGGTCCAAAAGCTGCGACTGAACCCGAGCCCAGTATTAACAGAAACTGTTGGTCCCTGGTCTGGATACGCTGTAACAACGCTGAATGGATCGCTGGCCACCAACTACTGATCGGCTCGCCCCAGATTGGCAGCAGCAGCAGGTTAAACACTGCCACTGAATGACGACCAGACAAAGCTGTTTGCAAAGCATCACTGCCAAGCTCTCCCTGTTCTGGCCAGTCTGGAGCCTTTTGTCTGGCTAACACAGTAAAATGTTCAGCTTCTAACCTTAATAATACAGCGCAATCAAACTGTATCCCTTCAGCCATCACGCCGAAAAATTTGCTAAAGGTATCTTCCAGTGTGTCCGAACTTAATATGGCATCCAGGCCTTTTTGCAATAACTGGTTTAGCCTGACGTGCAATAATGCATTGTCCCGCTCAAACGTCAGCTCCAGAACTTTTTCCCTGAGTTTTTCAACTGTCGGCATCAGTTTCTCCGAATAACACCGTAGCGTACATCAAATTACCATGTCTATTGGTGTGATCTACGGCATAACCTTGCTCACCAAAAGTAAAAGCGATCAAAAATGGCGCACCATCCAATGAAGTACAAACATTATCACGCACTAAACCCATCTGCTCTTTGATACTGAGCAAACAAGCACCACAAAAGATAATAATACCGCCACTGACTCGTTGTTGTGGCAAAATTGACCGCGTACAATCACACATAGTCCCGGTCCTGCTCAGTAGCCGGGGCGTTTCACTTGTCATTAAACACAGTTGTGTTCCCTGCTCGACTTCGGCAAAAAGTTCAATGGTACCGTCATCATGAAAATCTACAGGTAAACTAAGCATATACAGAGGTAAATCCAGCTGATCCTGCTCAATGATCGAACCCAAGGGAGTTAAGGTGGTTTCCTGCATATAATTATCGCTGATTTTCTTGTTGAGCCAACGGCTATAAACATCTACTGCAGGTTGGTCATCAATTTCCTGTAGCAAACGTCCCTTAGCCTTAGTGACAATACCTTTATGTTGAGTAGGAACATAACCTGAATGGAAAAAATGACTGATGGCAACCGAGGGATAAAGTACAGCAATCACTACCGCCTGCTGATGAATAGCATAGCCGTCGTATTGAACCCACAAACCCGACACATCATCGTCCGCACTACTCCCGCCATAAACCGGTACTTTCTTCCCTAAAACCTTTTCAATTTGCCTCAACACTGCCTCCTCAGTGCCAGGGGGCTGCATACACCACACTAATTCTGGCACCTGGTAAGGTCGTCCGGCTTTTTGCAATGCTAACGTTAAAGCCTGTTGAGTTGCTTTTGCTATATCCTGGTTCTCTATCACAGCGCTGGCACTGGCATAATGTCCTTCGTCATCACGAATCATCATTACAGCTAAACTATCCTGTTGTAAAAACACCCCTTGTTCCGTAATTACGCCCAAACAGGAACTGCCTCCTATCCAATGCGCCGCACAACTTAGCATAGGTAACTCTCGAAGCAATGGAACGCGGCTATGATGTCCCATCACAAAACCAAACTGAAACTGCTGGCCTGCCAATTGCTGCTGCAGATCCTGCCAAATGGCTTCAGCTGTACAGGCGTTACTTTGTGCTGTTTTGATTTCAAACATCAGCTGTTACTCTGCGGGTGCTTTGACGGAAGACACTAAAAGTGTCCATTTTTTTTCGCGCTTTGATTCTATCTGACATAATTTAGCTATGCTGACCTGCGTAAAAACATGACCATGTGGCAACAATAAGATCCTGTTTTCATTGTATAAAGGGCGCTCCAGTACCATACCAGCCTCAAGTTGTTCTGTGGTAAGCTGAAGGTGATGAGAAGCGATAAGTTCCGACCCTGACAGTTTCTCAACGGGTAAGGCAGACAGGATATTTAATAGCACGGGATCATAAAAACTACCCTGCTGCATTTTCAGTTGCTGAATAGCATTGGCAAAAGCACTGTCCTGCTGTCCTTCCTGCTTGTCAATCATGAGCCAAAAATCGCGGGCAAGAGCCAAAATACGGGACCCCAGTGGTATGTCTGTTCCCACTAAATGATCCGGACTTCCGGAGCCATTATAACGTTCGTACTGATGGTAAATTGCATCAGACATCAGGGCCAAATGGCTGGCTGGCAATAACATCAACTGAGCCATGGCCGGATGAGTGTAATACTGCTGACGCTCATTACCGTCCAGACTATGAAAAGCTTTACTGTAAAGCTCAGTATCCATACCTAGCAAACCTAACTGAGACAATAACCCGGCCATCACAATTTGTTTTTGCTCTTTTGGATCCAACTGCAAATGGGAGCACAGCAAGTGGCAGGTTCTGGCAATATGCTGGGCAAAATGACCATTTAAATGAGGGTTAACACTAATAAAGTTAAACAACAAATCTAATAAGGACTGGTGCTCTTGTTCCAATTGTTTTAGTACTTGCCTTAACTGCCCGGTGCGTTTTGATACATGCAGTTCAAGCTGTTGATTCAACTCTTTTAATTTCTGATTCTGCACACTGAGTTTTTGTTGTAGTTCTTTATTTTGTCTTACCAACAGAAACTTTTCAGCAGATTCACGAACCTGAACAATCAACTCTTCATTACGCCAGGGTTTTTGAATATAACGCTGAATTTGGCCCTGATTGATTGCCATAATAGTGGAGTCAATATCTGCGTATCCCGTTAATAGCAATCGCTGACTGTCCGGACAACGTTCGGCCGCGCATCGCAAAAACTCCGCTCCTGTCATACCTGGCATCCGCATGTCGCTGATAATGACTGCAAATTCTTGCTTTTCAAGCAACAACAGCCCCTGCTCTCCACCTGTTACAGTAACGACATCAAATCCGGCAGCCATCAGCATACGTTGTAGTGATTTTAGTATGCTGATTTCGTCGTCGACGCAAAGCACTGTGGCTCGAGCAGCCACTGAATGGTGTTGGCTCACTGAGAGTTCTGAAGTAGTCATACCGAATTCTCCGCCAGGACAAATATCTTATTTGTCCCTTGTGTCGCATTTGTCTTAAACCTATGCTAAATTTGTCCCGAGTGCAAGAATAAGGTCAAAAAATATAGATGAAAACTCTGACACCAGGTGAAATAGCTTCGTATTGTGACGTGCATCAACGCACTGTCAGCCGTTGGATTGCATCAGGACAGTTAAAAGGTTTTAAGCTGCCCGGCAGGGGTAACTACAGAGTAGTACTGGAAGACTTTATTTGCTTTTTAAATCAACAAAAAATTCCTGTTGCTGACTCACTAACCACTACAACGACAGTTTTAGTAGTAGACGATGAAGTTGCCTACAGAAGAGCTATATTCAGAGTCCTGCAACAGGGCGGATTTCACGTCATACAGGCGCAGGACGGATTTCAGGCTGGCCTGCTTTTAGTGCAACATAAACCTGCTGTCATGACTTTGGACCTACAGATGCCAAGCCTGGATGGCTTTGAAGTTTTAAAGTATATCCGCGAACACCCCGAGTTGAACCAGACAAAAATTCTGGTGATTTCAGGCTTAGCTCAAAGCGAACTAGACAGAGCCAAAGCCTGCGGCGCCAACGCTATACTGAGCAAACCATTTGATAATCCACGTTTACTGGAAGCAATTCAGCAACTAATCAATGAATAGATGGCGGCCGGAGCAACTGATGAAAAGTAAAATACTGATCGTTGATGATGAAGCGGCTGTTCTGCGCAGCCTTGAGCGTTTAATTAGTCGTGCTGGTTATCAGGTTGTCACTGCCAGTAGTGGCGCTCAGGCTCTGGCGTTGTTGGCCGAAAACCCTGTACAGATCATTTTATCTGACTTCCGGATGCCTTTGATGTGCGGTAATGAGTTACTCAAAACCGTTAAAAAACGTTCGCCCCAGATTGTAGGCCTGATTTTAAGTGCTTATGCTGATTTCGATGCAGTAGTAGAGAGCCTTAACTCAGGAATCGCCTTTAAGTTTTTACAAAAGCCCTGGACAGATCATTTACTACTGGCGGAAATCCAGAAAGCCGAACTTGAGTATAATCGCCGCAGCCAACCCGACCTGCACA